>NZ_CP091037.1:300000-407500 GCF_021534965.1 Muricauda sp. SCSIO 65647 | reverse complement strand
TACGGAGAACGTCTGAATATCGAAATGGAAAAATTCTACAAAAAACTGGGTGATACCCTCAAACAGGGGTATGCCAACACCGACGCTTGGCTGGTCACTGCCAATTTAGAGGCGCTAAAACATGTGGGACTTAGGCCTTCCCGAAAAATCAAGGTGTTCAACGGTCAACTAGAATCGCGTTTGGTGCGCTATGAAATGTATGAGGGGAGTAAAAAGGGAAAGTTTAAAAGTTCTTAGCGATTAGTTTTGCATAAAAGTGCCGGTCATGGTTTTGTTACTATGGTGTTCGTAAAGCACACGAGTCTATGGGCGATACAGGGTCATTTCATCGAAACACCTCTCTTTGATCGACGTCTTTTCGGTACAGTGCAATGCCATAATGAATTATGGATATGGTGGGGCACAATATTTTAGGTCTGCCCCTTATAAAGTGGTAATATATTCTTCAATTGACCCAGCACCTAATGATTTTAACTTTCTTGAGTGCTCTTTCAATAATTTCAACGAAGCTTTATTGATCTTCTTTGTTGGTATTTGTTTCCATTTCTCAAGATTTGACTCGAAACCAGAGCCAAAAATTCTTTCAGATAATAGTCTGATCACCGTGTAATTTGCAAATGCATGTGCATAAGAGACATCATTTTTGGCGTTGGTAATAAATTTGTCCACTATTTGGTGCGTGGTCTCTTTGGCCAATGACAGTTCTGTCAATTTTGCCCTATACTCCAAATCTGCTTGTTTCAATTTTGGAAATGATTTATAGTCTGAAAAGTGCTGCCCCTCATGCGATACATAACTGATCAAAAACTCTTCTTCATCTTTGGGCCCATATGATTCTTCAACACAGAACAATTTATCTGCCATGGCCCAACCACCACTGAAGCTATGGCCAAAAGTCGTATAGTGAGACCAGCCATTGCTAATGAAATCCCTCATGAAAACTACAGGAACCTTAATGGTTTGTCCTTCAGGAAGATTTATGCTATAATCAATTTCTTCTTGATCTTTCCACAGATATAAGTCATACAAATGGCCTGTTTTTCCCACTCCGATCCCATAAATGTTTTTAGACCTAAAAAAACCTTGAAATAGAGAATAATAATTTTCTTTTATTTCCCCAACACTGAGTTCTGGTCTGTGGTATTTTTTTAAAAAGTAGGTCATCTCACCCCTAAAAAGGCTATCAGCCAGATCTTGTGTTACGTTTTCTATGATTACCGATCGCCAGTAGTTTTGAAAGCGTTTGAAAAGGTCAACTATCTCGGTATCATCAGTATTAAAGTCAAAATCTTCATTTCTATATAAAAAACGTTGGTAATACCTGTTCTTTTTGTCTCTCTGCCTTTGGGTCAAGGAACGATCCTCAGTCTTTTCCAATATCTCAAAAACAGCATTCATATCACCCCTGAGGGCATAGGGATATATTTTTTTGAAATTACTGCTGTCGACTTTTGTGTAGGGTGTTGTTTTTTGGGCAACTGTTGTTAAACAGATACTACATATTAAAATGGATGATAAAAGCTTCATAAAGCAAAAAAATTTGATGATGAAGTCCAAAGAAATGGTAAGTGCAGAAAATTAAATTGTACAGAATTAACCTTTTACAATTGCTCTGTAATGAGATGGGGTAGTGCCAAAAAAGCGTCTGAAGTGTCTTATAAAATGGCTTTGGTCGTAAAAACCGCTTTCAACGGCTATTTCGGTTAGGGGTTTTGAGGAATGTAGCATAAGGTCTATTCCTCTAGAAATACGCTGTCTCAATAAAAATTCTCCTAATGTAAAGCCTGTTTTTTCTTTGAATTTTCTAACGAAGTAATTAGGATGCAGATGAACTGAATGGGAAATTTCATCAATGCGATACATTTTTTCAGGATGAAATCTAATCTCTTTTTTAATTTTCCCGACCCAATGCGCTCTTCCTGATACATTTTCAGCATATTGATGTTGAAATAAAAGGTGTAGATTTTCCTCGACCATAAGGGTCAAAAGCTCATCTGAAAAGTCATTTTGAAATCCGAAGTAGATTTTATAGATCTCTAGATTGTTTCTTTCAAACTGCATATAATCAGCGATTTTCGAGTAGTGCTTCTTATCAGGAAATCCTTTTTCAATTTCAATATTGAAACAAAAGCTGTTATGAGATCCTATTTCGTTTTTATGTTCAAACCCTTTGGGCCTGAACAATGAGCTTCCTGTTTTTATATCGTGCTCTGAAATGATGGATTGTTCATGATACAGTCCGTGAAGCAATAAACTGATATAGGGATGTTCATGCTCATGCTTTGGAACTTTCATGTGTTGGCCATGATCTGTTCTTGAAAGGGTAAAACCAGATAAGGCCCTCATTTTTTGCACCTGCCCCATAAATGTCCCTGCCTTAAGCTTCTTCGTTGTCATAAACCTATTTGAGCTGTGTTTAAGATAGGTGTTTATTTGTTGTCGACGGTTTGGCCATGGGCAGTAGTGTTCAACAAGGTATTATTGGCTTTCGTTGGCCGTGGCTTCACGTTTTTTCTTCGCTTTTTTGTACAGGGGTATGAAATACGAAATAGAGTAGTTATAGCCAACCCCCCATTTGGCCCCGTCAGTAATCTTGTTGAACCCAGGAATCCAAAGATTGGGGAAACGTTCAAGATCTCCATCACTCTGGCTGACCAGATGTCCCAAACGTATGCTCATGCCTATATAGATATTGGCAAACAGTTCAGCTTTCATGCCGATTACCATTTCCAACCAAGTGGCATTGCGTCCCGAGAATTCTTCGGGTTCAGTACCGCCCTGCACAAAATCATCAGGACTGAAATAGCGGTTGCTGTCAAATATCTGGTATTCATTCAAGGTTTGGCTGAAGCTGGCCACGGCATAGCGCCCACCAAAGGTGATGCTGTTGTTCATTCCGTACCAATTCAAATATGTATTGTAATCAATGCCAAGTTTGAGATAGCTTCCTGATGTGGTGAAATTGTATAGGTCTTCTTGGTCGGTTCGCTTTTCGTTGCCCAGTTCACCGGCCAACCAAATTCTATCGGTAAAGCGGTAATCGCCCACAAATTCGAGCCCGGTATAGCCATCGTCGGTAAAAGACAGTACAGGCCGGCTCAAATCAACACCAATGCGTAGGCCATACTCTTGCCTGTGTTCAATGGTATCTTTTTGTTGCAGGTCTAAAGGCTCGCTTTGTGAAAACCCCGACCACACTGAAGAGAAAAGAAGAAAGCTAATGAAATATCTTGACATGAATGGCTGTTGAGTTTTCAATGGTGGTATCGACGATGACCACATTTTGTATCCAGTTATCGGTATCGGGTTGTAGGTCAAAAGAAAGATTGTCATAATTGGCCACAAATCCACAGGCCCTTGAAACAAAGTCTTCGATTACATCGTAGCTGAACGTCAGCGTGTCTATATTGCCCGTTTCATTGCCCTCATCATCAGTACCGGAATCACTGACGATCAGGTACGCCGTACTGGTTTCAGAAATGCGAAGGGGTATGCCCACAGAATCTTGGCTTGAGGGATTTGTAAATGTATCTACATCATCTTCTTGCCCAATGGCCCGAATCCGCAAAGCGGTCACATTTTTTGCTTCGGTGGTATCATCTACATCAAAAAAACCGATTACCAGAAGCGGGGTGTCACCATCAACGCAGATATCATCTTTTTCACAAGAAGCAATGCCCACTAGGCAGATCAGTATGAAAAATGCAATGCATATTTTGTTCATGAAATTATAATTTTTCCAACAGCACAACATTCTCGACATGGTGTGTTTGGGGAAACATATCAACGGGCTGTACCTTGGCCACCCTATATCTTTCTTTCATCAATGCCAAATCGCGAGCTTGGGTTGCACTGTTGCAACTTACATAAACTATTTTTTCTGGACATACATTTAACAATAGTTCAACAACTGTTTTGTGCATGCCATCTCGTGGTGGATCGGTAATGACAACATCTGGCTCTCCGTTTTCGGCAATGAACGATGGGTTGAGCACTGTTTTCATGTCACCGGTGAAGAAAGAGGTATTTTCAATTTTGTTCAAACGGGCATTTTCTTTGGCACTTTCAATGGCTTCGGGCACTGCCTCGATACCGATCACTTTTTTTGCTTTCTTGGCAATGAACTGGGCGATCGTTCCCGTACCGGTATAAAGATCATAAACGGTTTCGGTACCTTTCAGACCTGCAAAGTCACGGGCAATTTTATACAGCTCATACGCCTGTGTTGAATTGGTCTGATAGAAAGATTTTGCGGTGATCTTGAACCTTAGGCCTTCCATTTCTTCCATGATATGGTCACGACCCGAAAAACATCGAATCTCTTGGTCATAAAGGGTGTCGTTCGCCTTCTGGTTAATCACATAGAGCAAAGAAGTAATTTCGGGAAAGCTGTTCTTTAAATGGTTGAGCAATAGCTCCCGTTTTGGCTTGTCATTTTCATAGAATTGAATCAAGACCATTAGTTCACCAGTGGATGCCGTTCGTATCATCAAGGTTCTGAGCAACCCAGAATGCTGGCGTACATTGAAAAAAGAAAGATCATTGCCAGAGGCAAATTCTTTTATACGGAGCCTTATGGCATTTGAAGGGTCTTCTTGCAGATGACATTTGTCGATGTCAAGAATTTTGTCCCACATTCCCGGTATATGGAAACCAAGGGCGTTTCTATCTTCGATTTTTTCTTCGGAATTGATTTCTGCCTCACTGAGCCAACGGTTATCAGAAAAAGAAAACTCCATTTTATTGCGATAGAAATACTCATTTTTAGAACCGATTATGGGCAAAACCTCCGGAAGCTCAAGTCCACCGATACGCTTTAAATTGTTTTCAACTTCCTTTTGTTTGTAATGGAGTTGGTGCTCATAGGCCATGTGCTGCCATTTGCACCCCCCACAGGTACCGAAATGCTCGCAAACAGGGTTCGTACGTTTGTCTGAAAGTTTATGGAATGTCGTGGCCGTACCCTCAAAAAAAGCTTTGCGCTTTTTGAACGTTTTCACGTCGACCACATCGCCCGGTACGGCGTTCAACAGAAAAATGACCCTACCATCAGGGGCTTTTGCCACCGCTTTGCCCTTGGCGCCCGCATCGATAACTTCTATGTTTTCAAAAAATTTCTGTCGGTTTCTTTTTCGCATCGGGCAAAAATAGTTGTTTTTGGGCGGTGTGGATTGAGATTTCTAATTTGGAAATATTTTTTTAATAAAAGGGAACCTTTTTTACGTGTTGACGTCAATAGATTGACGACTATGGGAAATCCGAAAAAAATATTGGACTCATTGCTGGTGATTTCATATCGGTCGGGCGATAAGAAGGCCCTTGAATTGTTGGTGAAGCGCTGGAACAAAAGATTGTACCGCCAAGCTTTTCAATATACAAACGATTGGGAACAGGCCAAAGATATTACCCAAGACACGTGGCGAACCATAATGGCCAAAATGGCCACGCTCAGAGACAGTAACAGCTTTGGTAGTTGGGCACTGACCATTGTTAGCAGAAAGGCATTGGATAGCATCAAAAGAGGCAATAGGTATCGTAAAGAGGTCGCTCCTGGTTTTTGGGAAAGACAGTCTGATGAAAACGAACATGATGAGGTCAAGGAACAGCAAATTCAAAAGATATTGAAGATACTGCCTGAATTGACTGTCGATCAAAGAATAGTGCTCAGACTGTTTTACTTAGAGGAGTATAGCTTAAAAGAGATCAGTGAAGTGACCAACGTATCGGTCAATACGGTAAAAACCCGATTGTTTAGGGCTAGGGAAAAGATAAAAACAATATTAAAAACCAGAAAAGATGAAGAAAAAGACTGAAAAAATAGATGAGCTCATAAAAGAAACCTTGAGCAAAGAAGAAGCGGCATTTTACGATGAATTGGAAGAAAAAAATCTGTTTGGCAAAATAGAGGAAGTATATCGCGGTAAAATGGGGTGGCTTGCTATAATGATGAACGTAGTACATCTTATCGTATTCGGAGTTTTTGTTTACTGCTTGGTACAATTTTTTGACGCCGAAGAAACCAAAGATTTAATTGTTTGGCTAGGGGCTGGATTCCTTTGTCTTATTATGATGGGCATGCTCAAATTGTATGTGTGGATGCAGATGGACAAAAATGACATTCTTCGTGAGCTCAAAAGATTAGAGCTTCAGGTGTCTGTTCTGGCCGGCACAAAAAGTGGCTCTGACGACCATGAATAGAGAGAAATCCAAATAATTGCTATTTTTGTGGCACTACAAGGATGATTTCTCTCCTACGCTGAATTTTCGAGTCCTCGAAAGGAAAAAGGTACAGAAGGAATAGTTGTTTTATTAACATTGAAAATTTTTAAAATGGCTGTTTTAGAAGGATTAACATCACAGCAGATAATTGAGCTGGAAGAAAAGCACGGAGCCCAAAACTATCATCCGCTTCCTGTCGTCTTGAGCAGAGGTGAAGGAGTATTTGTTTGGGATGTCGAAGGCAAGAAATACTATGATTTTCTCTCGGCCTATTCGGCGGTAAACCAAGGGCATTGCCACCCTAAAATCATTGGGGCTTTAAAAAATCAGGCAGAAAACCTTACGTTGACCTCAAGGGCCTTTTACAACGATATGCTAGGTCGTTATGAAAAATTCGCTACCGAGTTTTTTGGCTTTGACAAACTATTGCCCATGAACACGGGTGCCGAGGCCGTTGAAACGGCCATGAAATTAGCACGAAAATGGGGATATGAAAAAAAGGGAATACATTCTAACCAGGCAAAAATCATTGTCTGTCAGAATAATTTTCATGGGCGTACAATTTCTATTATCTCCGCTTCCAACGACCCTTTGGCGACCGAAAATTTTGGTCCGTTCACTCCCGGTATCGTGTCAATACGCTACGATGATTTGAATGCATTGGCAGAAGTCTTGAAAGATGAAAATGTGGCCGCTTTTTTGATTGAGCCCATACAGGGCGAGGCAGGGGTTTATGTACCCGACGAAGATTACATCAAAGAGGCATACGAACTGTGCAGGGCAAAAAATGTGCTTTTTATTGCCGATGAGGTACAAACAGGCATCGCTAGAACAGGAAGACTGTTAGCTGTTGACCATTCTGGCATCAAACCTGATATCTTGGTTCTGGGAAAAGCATTATCGGGAGGCGTGCTACCAGTATCGGCAGTTTTGGCCAATAATAAGGTCATGGATGTCATACGCCCGGGCAATCATGGCTCTACCTTTGGTGGTAATCCTTTGGCTTGTGCCGTGGCCATGGCCGCGCTTGAAGTGGTCAGGGATGAAAACTTGGCCGAAAATGCGGATAAACTGGGCAAACTGTTTCGTGTCGAGATGGAAAAACTGGTCGAAGAATCAGAGTTGGTACGCTTGGTTCGTGGCAAAGGATTGCTCAATGCCATTGTAATCAATGATTCTGAAGACAGTTCAACGGCTTGGCAGATATGTATGGCCCTGAAAGAAAACGGTCTTTTGGCCAAGCCTACCCATGGCAACATCATCCGTTTTGCGCCGCCTTTGGTCATGACTGAAGAAGAGTTATTGGAATGTGTTTCCATCATTCGAAAAACAATACTGGAATTTAAGGGATAGTCGCCCTAACCTGATTGTTGCCTATTTCATTTACGATGTAAACATCTTTGTGTCAAAAACAAAGATGTTTTTTTGTTGAAATATCCCTCGATTTGGATCAAACCCAATCTAAGGCTTGGAATTGCTTCCCCGATTTTTCCGTCGAAGCTGCCGCTGTATTTTACGAATAGCTGATTCAATAGATTTTTCGGGCTCTATGATATTGTATTCGCCCCAGAAATCTGGATCGGAAAAACCGATGGCCTCGTCGCCAAGAATGATAGACGTTTTCAGACGGTCCCTATTTTTGGGAAGCTCGCCCGAAATATTACGTTCCCAGTCGGTCACGGCCATTTCAGCGGTCATGCTGTAAACAGAGTTGAACAGTTTGTCTTCCCAATCGACCTTGAAAGTCAGTGCGGCATTGCTATAGCCATAATACCATCTACCGTCTTTTTCCCTATAGTCTACCCTATAGGCGACCTCAGTAGGCCAAACATCGACCTTAGCCGGCTTTTTTCGCACAAACAACCTTGCTGCCTTTACTCTATCTGTGATGTTCAATGAATAAACGGCGCTGGTCAAGGTTTTGTTCTCTGCATCGATATATAGCTTACCTTGGTAAAGGGGATCTGGTACCGACGCTCTCTGCGTAAAATTGATAACGAATATCAGACGGTCATTGATACGGGTAGACCGATCAAAACTAAATCGATAATTTGAAAAAGACTCCGCATCAAAAATGTACTCAGGGTATTTCATGAGATCTACGTACAGCGTATTGAAAGGCCCTCCTTGAAGTTTTAAGGCCACCGTATCCAATTTGCTGTAGTCGGTACTTTTTCTTGCCTTAAAAAGCTCTACCGCATCTCTTCTTGGTGACTTATAGGGTGCCTTGTAGATATTTACGACCGCCTCTGACAATGAAACGTTTCTTCTTCTTTTTTTGATGGTCTCGCGATAAAAAGCGGTCATCAGGGTAGGATCGTTGAAATAGTTTTCGCCCTTTTTGGCCATTGTTTCACGAACCAAGGCCTCCGGATTTTTGGGTACTTCGACATCTACCTCTGATAGTTGGGTCACCGAAACCTTGAGATCGATCTTATTTTTGACCCCTTTCAATTGTTGTAAGGGGATGCTTTTGGTCTGATAGCCCAAAAAGGAAACCAAGACGTTTCCTGAAGTTATCTCTTCGGGTATTTTTAAGAGAAATCCCCCTTCGGTGTTGGTTATGGTACTGATGTTCGTTTCTTCGACCGATAATGTGGCAAATACAAGTGGGCGATTGGTGTCGGCATCGACTACTTTTCCCTTGAACGATTTAAATTCCCCACTTTTTTCTTGGCCAAGAACGGTAAACACCGATAAGACTATCGATAGCACCGAGGCAATCAGGGTTAACCGTTTTTTTTGATATGGGATTGTTTTCATGGCTCTTTCTTTTTGAATGTACAAAGACATATCTAAGTTAGTGATTTTCAGCTATTGCTTTTAGAGATTCACAAATTTTATGATTTGTGTTCCATAGCCAATTGTCATGGTTGACCGATCGTAATGAAGGTACTCATTTTAATAATGACAATTGTCTCTTTGCGTAGGGAGGTATGGTAAAACGAGAGAAAATTCAATTCACCATAAAAAGGGCATTGGCGAAAAATAACTTTCCATTTTCCCAAAAACCTCTGAACAATGGGTTGTCGACCATGTAGATAACCTGGCCTTTACCGTGTTCTTCAACTCCAAAAACAAGGGTTTTACCTATGGATTTCTGTGCTTTGCTACCGGCAAAACCTGATACGGGCTTCGTGTTTTCTTCAAAATAGGCCACATTGCCCTTTTTTAGATATTCGAAGGCGGTACTGCCCAATTTAAGGGTATAGTACTCGCGGCCGTATCCATACCCCAAAGGATGGGTATTATCGACCTTGACTTTGAAAATGGCGCCAGTAATGGCCTCTTTCATCCGTTCACGCTGTATATTTTCATGCGCTTCGGGTTTTGATGTCGCACTGTCTTTTTCTTTTTTTAGCTGCTTGATGCCAAAACCATTTTCGCCATCTATGGCCCCTATGGCTCCGCCCATGGCAACTATTTTTCCACCTTTTGCTACCCAAGACTTCAATTTTTTCAACCTTTTTTCATTGAAAAACTGGCCATAACCGCCACTAGGCAGCACTACAATATTGTAATTGTTCATATCGACCCTATCGAAATAATCTGCATCGATGACCGTGAGTGGATAATGCAATTGTTGTTCAAAGAAGTGCCAAACTTCACCAAAACGAAGGGTAGAGGTGGGGTCACCAGATAATACAGCGACTTTTGGCCTTTCAATCATTTGCACATAAGCTGAGCCAAAGTCTTTGCCCATATCTACAAAACCAGTATCGGTCGATGTAATTGATTTTGAATACTTCTTGGCTATTTTTGAGACTATATCCAAGAAATTTTCCAATTTTTCATTGTCGGCCTTTGTGATGATCAGGCTGCCCCTTTCAAAGGTTTTTCCTTCTATGGAAAAAGGATGGTAAGCGGTTCTAACCCTAACCCCATTTTTGATCAATGCTGCCAAAAAACGCGCATCCTGCATACTGTTCCAATCGGTAATGTGCGCGTAGGCATCTTGTAATTTAACGGGCGCTGCAGAAGCGGCACTTGCATCAGACGAATTGATCAAAGTGGTCGAGGCAACCGCATCCAAACCATAAGCATAGGGCAATGACCAGGCCGTAATGTCATAGGTAAGCGAATCGCTGAGTTTGGCATTGGGCTCAAATAGTACCTTTACCAAGGTTCCCTTGGGTTGATTGGTAGAGACCACCAATGAGTTCTCTGAGGTTTTCATACTCCCAGAAGTACCTGATCGGTATCGAAATCCCTTTACCGAACCATTGTTGGCCCTGCCAAAGTCTATATTGTGCTTGGCCAATAACTCTTCAAGTGCCTTGATATTGTCCATGTTTCCATTCAAAAGATAGCTCTTGTATTTGAAGTTGCGGTTTTTGTAGAATTTTTCGAACTCATCATTAAGTTTTTCGACATTGTTTGCAGCTACTTCGACCGTTGAAAGCCCAGTGGTAAGGTGATGGGCAATTCTATCTTTTAGTGTCAGCGTATCGCCAATTTTGGTGATCACGCCCAAGCCGGCCCTGCCACTACCTCCCTGTTCGTACGTCATACCTATGGCGCCATTGTAGGTAGGGTAGGTGTCGCCATAACTTGGATAGAACAGGTCAAAGACTTCTTTTGTAAAATAAAACCAGCCGTTAGCATCAAAATATTTGGCATGGTTCTTACCTATGGTTTCTTGAAATTGTCGCTGAAAGGGGGTAATCACTTCATGATAAGGCTCAGCGGCAGGTGCAAAATAGTAAGGGTTGTTAACGCCCTGTTCATGAAAATCGACATGTACATGGGGCAACCATTTGTTGAATACCTTTAAGCGTAGCTGGCTTTCAACCTGTGTCAACCAAGCCCAATCACGGTTGAGGTCGAACATATAGTGGTTGCTGCGGCCACTCCACCAGCCTTCATGATGCTCCCTGCTGTTCGGATCTACTTGATAGGGAACATTTTTATATTGGTTGTACCAGTTGGTGTACCGATCACGCCCATCAGGATTGAGACAGGGGTCTATGACAACCACAGTGTTTTCAAGGTAAGTGCTTTTAGTGGTAAGCAGTTCATATATGGTCTTCATCGAAGCCTCTGTACTGACACTTTCATTACCGTGAACATTGTAGCTTAGCCAAACGATAGCTTTATCAGTATCGCCATTTCCTGTGGTCGCATTCAAATGTTCTTGCCTTATATCTTCAAGGTTGGAGAGATTTTCAGCAGCAGATACAAAGGCCAAAAGCAAGGGCCTTCGTTCATTGGTCATGCCATATTGTTCCAATTTTACCCTGTTGGGCTGACTTTTGGCCACGTATTGAAAATAATCGAGCACTTCATGGTGGCGTGAAAATTGTGTACCGAGCTCATAGCTCAAAAATTCAGATGGAGATTTTAGTTTCTGTGAGAAACCAAATAAGGGAATCAAAATGACAAGTACAAGTAAAAATCGACTCATGTGGTACGGTTTGATTGAATAAAATCAAATCTAGCAAATAAATCGCTGATCACGACCCGTTTTTCGTTCTACCCAAAGGCACAATCGCCCAATTAACGTATTTTTAGGATTACGCTCAAAGATGAAACGTATCTTTAGGCCGTTTTTTAGTTCATATGGAAATCGACTGTCTGTCTTTTCGTGAAACCGGATACTTCTCTTCGCTGATTTGCGATTATTTAGATGAAAAAGAAGAATTACGATCTTTCTATAACCGTTTTCCGAAGCTGGAAAATTTTGAAGGGCAAATAAAAGAGAAGGCAACGAACTTCTCTTCTGAAAACCGAAAAATTCTGGTCAGCGCCCTGAAAGAACAGTATGGGCATATTAGGGCCGATCGAGCAACATCACAAAATATTTTACGGTTAGAAAAAGATACCACCTTCACTGTGGTCACCGGGCACCAATTGAACCTTTTCACAGGGCCCTTGTATTTTTTGTACAAGATTGTTTCGACCATCAATCTGACCAAAAGACTCAAGCAAGCATACCCAGGCTATGATTTTGTGCCCGTGTATTGGATGGCCACCGAAGACCATGATTTTGATGAAATCAACCATTTTAGTTTCAAGGGCAAGAAGATACGGTGGAACCGTTCAGCGAACGGTGCGGTAGGTCGATTGTCAACGGACGGATTGAATGGGATATTTGAGGTTTTTTCGGCAGAATTGGGCGAATCGCCCCATGCAGAATATCTCAAAAAGTTGTTCAAGGAAGCCTATTTAGAACATTCAACACTTACAGAAGCCACTCGCTTTCTGGCCAATGAACTGTTCGGTGAACAGGGCTTGGTCATCGTAGATGGCGATAATGCCCATTTGAAACGATTACTGGTGCCCTATGCTGAAAAGGATATTTTTGAGCAGCTTCCCTATAAGGAAGTTTCAAAATCAAACGAAAAACTATCTAGACTATCAAATAAGTATTCGATTCAGGTCAATCCGAGGGAAATCAATTTTTTTTATCTAAAGGATGGGCTCCGAGAGCGGATAATCGAAAAAAGGGGAAATTATTTCATCAACGATACTGAGTTGCAATTTTCAAAAGCGGAACTACTGAAAGAATTGCACGACCATCCAGAGCGATTTTCGCCCAATGTCATTGCAAGACCCTTGTATCAAGAAATCATTTTGCCCAATCTATGCTACATCGGGGGTGGTGGTGAACTGGCATACTGGCTTGAACTCAAGAGCTATTTTGATGCTCTTGGCATCGTATTTCCTGTGCTGTTGTTACGCAATTCAGCTTTGGTACTATCAACTAAGCATGCTGAAAAGATAAAAAGACTTGGCCTTCAACCCCAGGATCTTTTCTTAAAACAGAATTCGCTCATCAACAAGAAAATCAGACAGATATCGAACATTGATATCAACTTTGCTCCACAGAAAAAGATATTGGAAGAACAGTTTGCCCATCTTTATGAGTTGGCGAAACAGACCGATAAATCATTCTTGGGGGCAGTCAGGGCACAAGAAAAAAAGCAAAAAAACGGACTCGATAAACTTGAAAAACGACTGCTCAAAGCGCAAAGACGAAGATTAAAAGACCATGTCATGCGCCTGACCGAAATTCAGAACGAACTCTTTCCCGGTCAATCATTGCAAGAACGACAGTTGAATTTTTCCGAATTGTATTTAGCGTACGGTGATGTGTTTATAGAAATGCTTCAAAAAAGTTTAAACCCGTTACAACAGGATTTTTTGGTGTTAAGGAGCTAAAAAACTTCCCACCCAGTCATTGTTTTTTTTGATAAACTCCATACGTATATGGTTTGGTCGCGCTAACCTCAGATATTCTATTCTTTGGGGTACGATTTCAATCATGCAAAAATGGTGCTGGTCAGATAGGTATTCCACATTTTCGGGCCCATTAATCGGTAACCCCGGGGGAACGACCGAAGTATAGTCCTTTTTAGAACTTGGGGGTATGTTCTGCCATATTTGTCGAAGTATTTCGGGGTTCTCTTGAATATGGGCATGACCCTCGATTTGTACCTGAATCAATTTCTTTGGATGATAGAACAGGGCACTGACGCGGTTTTCATTTTGTACCTGTATAACTTTTTTTGATCGTTCATCCGTATAAAAAAGCAAGGTCATATCTGGAGCGACCTTTCTAAGAACTACCGTTCTAAGGCAAGGATTGTTGTTTTCGACCGTGCCGAAAGCAAAATATTTAAAGGGATGCCCCTTTTTTACGCTACCATTAACCAGTTCATTTCTAACCTGTTGAAAGATGAGTTGTTGCAAAATCGTATTTTTTTCAAAAATAATTGAAAAATTAGGTAGGGTAAATTCATAGTGGGTTGTTTTATCTACAAATTGCTATGAAAAAGGTTGTAACGACCTTTTTGAAATTGAGTTAAGTTAATTCATGTGTTTAGGTTGGTTTTGATTTTATTGCAAAAGAAAGTCCGGGGTGGTTCCCGGACTTTTACTTTTATCGTATTTGATTCAAGGGCGGTTTAAAAAAGCTCCTTGAAATGCGATTTTACCTCAAAAAGGGTGGCGGCCTTCATATCTTCAAATCGAACATCTGCATGGCCGACCCTTTCTTCTGGTCCGATGCCCACACAGTAAAACCCACCTGCCTTGGCGGCATCGATACCACTTTCGGCATCTTCAAAAACAATACATTCTTTGGGCTTTAGTTTCAAGGCCTGCGAACCATATAGAAAAATATCGGGCGCCGGTTTGCTGTTTTTGACTGAATTGCCATCAGCCACGGCATCAAAAAAAGGAGCGGCCCCCAATTGTTGCAGCACTTTTTTGGCGTTTTTGCTAGAGCTACCCAAGGCAACCTTGAAACCTTCCCGTTTTAAATGGGTCAACAGTTCTTTGGCACCGGGTAGAAAATCGTCAGGCGTGACTTCATCCAACGCCTTTACATACAGCTCGTTCTTCTCGGCGGCCCATTGCATCATGGTAGGGTCATCGGCCTGTACATTGTTGTGGTCGGCGATTATCTTTAGTGAGGCCATTCTAGAGACCCCTCGCAGTTGCTCATTGATTTCACGGTCAAAGTGCCAGCCCATGGCATCGGCCAAGCGTTTCCAGGCAAGGTAGTGCTGTTCGGCGGTATCGGTAATGACACCATCTAAATCAAAGATAAATCCCTTGATC
Organism: Muricauda sp. SCSIO 65647; assembly: GCF_021534965.1. Taxonomy (NCBI): domain Bacteria; kingdom Pseudomonadati; phylum Bacteroidota; class Flavobacteriia; order Flavobacteriales; family Flavobacteriaceae; genus Allomuricauda; species Allomuricauda sp. SCSIO 65647. Next base: position 392,716 of record NZ_CP091037.1, on the reverse strand, counting down.
ATAGTTTGATTGGTTTAAGTGGACAAAGAAAAGATAAAAAATGGTCAGAAAAAAGCTACTCGACCTTATATTCAAGTCGCATGGTGATAGAGGCCGTTTTATTCTTTGATGAGGTGTTGTAGGCACCGCCCCAACTATAGTCTTCGCCAGAGTTTTGCCCCGTAATCTGAAATACGCCCATGCGGGCAGAAATCAGATCGCCCAATTGGCCCCCAGCGTTTTCGGCGATTTTCTCTGCTCGAATACGTGCATCTTCAGTGGCCTTTGAAATCATTTCTATCTTTAGATCTGCCAATTTGGTGTAGTAATAGCGAGGGGGCGATGAGTTAAATTGCACTCCCTTGTTCAATAATTCTGTGATTTCTCTTGATACCGCTTCTATTTTGGCGACATCGGTCGATTCGATCTGTACCGATTGCGAGAGTTCATAACCCCTGAAAATACTTCCCACATAATTGCCATCTTCATATTTGTTGTCGCGTTGTTCGATGGTCTGTACCGAATTGAAAATAATATTTTCTTGCGTGATCCCCTTTGAAATAAGGTATTCACGAACAATTTTCTTTTGCTCGTTCAAGCGATCAAAAGCTGAGGTGAGCACAGGGCTGAACGATGAAAAACGCCCTTCCCAAACAATCAGGTCAGAGGTGAAGTTTTCATTTCCCAGACCGGTCACGGAAATCACTTGTGGCGGATTGGCCCTTTTCACATAGGCATTGCCCAAAAAATAAGCGGCAATGACAATGGCCAAGCTAAAGATAATGGCGGTGAGGTGTTTCATAGTGCGGCTTTCCAATATGTACGATAAATATACCTAAAAAGATGTTTCTGCAAATGTCCCAAATTGCTATTTTTGCCCATGCAAAACCAAGTACTTATCCTTGATTTTGGTTCGCAATACACCCAATTGATCGCACGACGCGTTCGCGAACTGAACATTTATTCTGAAATAAAGCCGTACAACAATGCACCGAAAGATTTGTCACCCTATCAAGCGGTGATCTTATCGGGCTCGCCATTTTCGGTAAGGGCCGATGATGCCCCACATCCTGATTTGACCGAAATAAAGGGAAAAAAACCATTATTGGGCATTTGTTATGGGGCACAATATTTGGCACACTTTCATGGAGGAAATGTGGCACCCTCCGCAACCCGCGAATATGGCAGGGCACATTTGTCAAAAATGGAATCTGATGATAGCTTTTTAGACCATGTCACTGAAGGAAGCCAAGTCTGGATGAGCCATAGCGACACCATTAAAGAATTGCCCAAAAACGCTGTGTGTTTGGCCAGTACCGAAGATGTTGAAAATGCTGCTTTTAGGCTTAACGGTGAGGCTACCTACGGAATCCAGTTTCACCCAGAGGTATACCATACCACTGAGGGAAAACAGGTTCTTGAAAACTTCTTGGTAAAAATAGCGGGCCTGAAACAAGATTGGACACCCGATGCCTTTGTCGAGACCACGGTGGCCGAATTGAAAGAAACAATTGGCAGCGATAAAGTGATACTGGGGCTTTCTGGTGGGGTAGATAGCAGTGTTGCGGCGATGTTGCTGCACAAAGCGATAGGTGACCAGTTGCACTGCATTTTTGTAAACAATGGCTTGTTGCGTAAAAATGAATACCGTGATGTATTGGAGCAGTACAAGGGTTTGGGTCTCAATGTTAAGGGAGTAGATGCTTCGGCACGTTTTTTGGAGGCTTTGAAGGGCGAGGGCGAGCCCGAAAAGAAGCGAAAGATTATCGGTCGGATGTTTATTGAGGTATTTGACGATGAGGCGCATCAAGTTGAAAATGCAAAATGGTTGGCACAGGGTACTATTTATCCAGACCGGATTGAATCTGTTTCTGCCAGTGGCGGTCCATCAGCGACCATCAAAAGCCATCACAATGTTGGGGGCCTGCCCGATTTCATGAAGTTGAAAGTGGTCGAACCCTTGCATTTGTTGTTCAAAGATGAGGTTCGCCGGGTAGGCAGAAGTATCGAAATGCCCGAAGCGATTTTAAGACGGCACCCGTTTCCCGGTCCTGGATTGGGAATTCGTATTTTGGGTGACATTACCGCCGAAAAGGTGTCTATATTACAAGAAGTCGATGCCATTTTCATCGATGGGCTCAAAAAATGGGACCTTTATGACAAGGTCTGGCAAGCAGGTGCCATGCTATTGCCCGTGCAGAGCGTAGGGGTTATGGGTGATGAGCGAACCTATGAAAAATGTGTGGCCTTGAGGGCCGTTGAAAGTACAGATGGCATGACGGCAGATTGGGTAAATTTACCGTATGAGTTTTTACAAAAAACGTCCAACGAAATAATAAATAGGGTAAAAGGCGTTAATAGAGTAGTGTACGACATTAGTTCGAAACCCCCCGCTACGATAGAATGGGAATGAAAAAGACAATTTTGAGAACACTGATTTTCGTTGTTGTAGTGCTGATGGCCGCCTGCAAGGTCACCGCACAGCGCTACACTACCCACCAGGTGAAAGAGGGTGAGACCCTGCAAAGTATTGCCAAACAATATAGGGTAACCCCTTACACTATCTTGCAACTGAACAAAGAGCTAAAGACTGCCGATGATGTAAAACCGAATACGCTTTTGGTCATTCCTTTGGACGGTACCCCAAGACCCAATGACCCAAAAATCGAAAAAGAAGAAAAACCCCCACAAATAGAACCCTTGGGTTTCAAGAGGCATCGTGTTCGTCGCAAAGAGACCATTTTCAGCATCACGCAACGCTATGAAATTTCAGAGGAGCAACTCAAAAAATATAATACGGACTTATATGCCTCACCATTGAAAAAGGGCATGGTATTGCAGATACCTGAATTTCCTGAACTGGAAGAAGATGAGTCAGCGCTTGACTTCGAAATGTATACCGTTCAACCCAAAGAAACCCGCTGGAGCATAGCCCACAAATATGGCATCACGATCGATAGCCTAGTGGCCTTGAATCCTGATTTGCCCAAGAATACGAGTTATTTGGCCGAAGGGCAAGAGTTGAAATTGCCAAGGCCAAAAGGAGATAGTCTTGAAGAACAGACTGTTGCGCTTTTTGAATCATATACTGTACCTAAATCCATTGGGCTATTTCGAATCAGTCAGAATTATGGTATCTCCACAGATTCCATTATTAAGCTGAACCCTGAGATCATAGAGCAGAACGGTTTAAAAGAAGGAATGGTTTTACGGCTCCCAAAGCAAAAGCCAAAAAGCGAAATCGTCAACACCGACAACTATATCTTTTATGAGGTAAAGCCCAAACAGACCCTTTTTAGCTTGACCAGAAACCTACAGATTTCAAGGGATTCCCTTTTTGACCTGAATCCAGAGTTGGAAAATGGCTTAAAGGCAGGAATGGTGCTAAAACTTCCAAAGATGAAGGCAAAAAGCCTTGAGGTCAAGAATGCCTTGGTACTCGATAAGATAAATCTGATCGATAGCATTGATGTGACGCTCCGACCAAAATTATTGTACCTACTTCCGTTTCGGTTAGACCGTATCGATTTCAGAGATGCCGAAAAGACCGAGGCACAGATCAAATCGCGAAACGATATCAAATATGCGCTTGGGTTGTATTCCGGCACCCTTATCGCTTTGGATTCTATTAAGAAACTTGGTGTATCGGTCGATGTGAAGTTTCTTGATACCCAAAGAAGTCTTCAGGCCGTTAAGGTGGCCTTGCAAAAAGAGATCTTATATGATGTCGATGCCGTGGTCGGCCCTATTGACCCCAGTCTACTGGGTGAAGTGGCCGTTCAGGCCTCGAGCCACCAAGTGCCCGTGGTAGCGCCCTATGCCGCGCAGAACGAATTGAGTCTTGGCAATGTGTTTTTTTCTGTCCCCAATGATGATGTGATGCGCCAACATATTTTGGACCATGTTGCGAAAAGACATAAAAGTGAACACATTATCATTATTGCTGATGAAAAGAACCAAGCTGCAAAAGATTCTATTTTGGTGGCCTTTCCGATGGCACGAGTGGCAAAAATGAGCGAAGATGGCTCTCTGCACTTGGTAGATTTTCAGGCGATGCTCTCAGAAACGGAAGAGAATTGGGTATTTGTCGAAACACAGCAGTCCAATCTGGCAGCCAGCGTGAGCTCTATCCTCAATGCTTCAAACAAAGAAACCGAAGAAGGCAACAAGGTTGTAGTAAAGATGTTCACCACCAATTATAACAATGCCTTTGAAAATGAAGTGGTATCAAGTTCGCATTTGTCGAATCTGAATTTCACTTTTCCATCCTTCTACAAAGAAGTGGGCAATGATGCCTTCGTGAAAGCGTATCGAAAGAAATTCGGCTTTTCACCAGACAAATATGCCATTCGGGGCTTTGACCTTACGTTCGACCTGTTATTGAAATTGGCCCACAAAAAGAACCTTTTTGAAACTTCAAATATCATAGGCCTGACCGAATACAGCGGTAACCGGTTCAATTATTTCAATGATTGGTCTTCAGGTTTTTTCAATGAGGGTACTTATCTTTTGAAATACGAAGAATTAAGAATTAAAGAAGTAGAAGCTGATGACCTCTAAAGTAACCTATCACGGTGCGTTGCGCACCACCTGTCTACACCTACGCTCGGGCGATGAGTTCAATACCGATGCCCCGGTGGACAATAATGGGTTGGGGCAGGCTTTTTCACCGACGGATACGGTTGCCACCGGACTGGCGAGCTGCATGCTGACCATGATGGGTATCAAAGCCAGGGACCTTGATGTTGATTTAAAAGGTTCCACTGCAGCGGTAACCAAACATATGGCGGCCAACCCAAGGCGTATTTCAAAGATTGAAGTTAAAATGGAGCTTCCGGCCAGTGTTTCTGAGAAGAACAGAAAAATTCTCGTGAACACGGCAAATACCTGCCCTGTGCACTACAGCTTGCATCCTGATATTGAAAAGGTAATCGATTTTCAGTGGATAAGGTGATCACCATATTTTTACTGTCGATTTTTGGCATGGGCCATGGTTTTTCACAAGAAATTACCGAAATGATCCCTTGGCAGAAAGACCATAGGCTGAGGTGGTCTGATTTTCGGGGCAAAGTACCACCCGATGCCGTACCCGCGGCCACCACGGCCAGCGGTATCAGTTATAAGTACTCCGCCAATCTGATTCACCATGAAGTGGAGTTGGATTTTGAGGTGAACGCTTATTTCTATCCCGAAGAATCGTGGTACAAGCCAGCGGTATGTGATGAGTTCATTTTGGCCCATGAGCAGCTGCATTTCGATATTTCAGAACTCTTCGCCCGTAGAATGCGCGAACGCTTGAACCAGACCACTTTTTCAGAAAATGTAAAACAAGAGGTTCGGGATATCTATCGTGAGATTTTAAAAGAACTGGAAGACCTACAAGACCGCTACGATTGGGAGACCAATTTTTCACGTAACCGTGAAGCACAACTACGCTGGAACCGTCAGATCGCTGAGGCTTTGGATAGATATACGTCGAAGTAGCCCCGCCCGATCATCAATACACCCTTCACTTTCAAGTTAAACCTTAAACATAAGTTTTTATTTATGTTGTCTCTAAAATAAATAAATGAAAATATATGAAAAATATATCGCATCTTTGATATCGTAAAATATTTTAGTGTGCTGTGCACTGAAAAACCAAGATTGCCGAATGAGTGAATGTCCAGATCAGATCACTCAAAAAAAGCAATTCTTGATACCCCTCTAAAAAAAGCCGCTGGGGCAAACATTGAGCTTTAGTATGCCCCATAGGCTTTGGGTTGGTAAAGGCTCTTTTATCAAAACTTTACCATTAAGGTTCTGATGCTAAAAGATGTCTTTCAGTAAGATAGGGAGAAAAATTGCTATTGATTGATTGTTCGTTACAGAGGATGCCGATGCTAAGGGGCATCCTTTTTTTTGGCCCACTTTGCAAAGCTTTCTTTTATCGTCTCGTTGATTGGTATTTATCGTGCAATCCCTCACCGTTCAGAATTTTACCGATGCACTTCTCAATTCTTGCATTTCGGGTCTTTGATTGTTTGGGTGCGGAAAAATAGAGAATGTACCCCCTTTGTCGACCGGGAGTCAAGGCTTCAAATGCAGTTTTCAGTACAGGGTCTTTCTCAAATCTATTTTCCAGTTCTTCAGGTATGGGTTCTGGATTCTTTTTGAAATTTACCTTCAACCCCGCCTTCTCCACTTCAACGGCTTCATAAATATAGGCCTTGATATCTGTTTCCAGTTTTTTGATTTTTTCGATTTCGGTGAACTTCAGCAAACGCGCAGCCTGTGAGTTTGGGCCGGGCTTCACCAAAATACCCTGGGTATCGCGCAACAATGAACCTTTGAAAAAACTGACAGAGCAATGGTCTTTGAATGCACTGATGAGCATTATGTTTTTTCCTTGAAAGGTGTAACAGGGCACACCCCATTTTGCCTCTTCTGTCAGGCCGCAGTCACGTGTTATCGTTCTCAATAGCTCCAATTCATTGGTCCATCGATGTACCTTGCAATCGGGCGTGCCCCCAAGCGAACACCGCCCACAGCCATTGATCAGGTAGTTGTCAACTGTTTTGTTCATTGTTTTGGATTGGCGCAAAAATCAGAAAGAACTATAGAGATTGTTGTAGCGCATTATTTTTCATTTTTATATAGATCAATTGCTTTCAAATATTTAATTCCGCCAACCTCTGTTTGGTCGTGTATAAATCCATTCAATGCCGGATGATTTTTGTCAATCCAGTTTAGAAGGCTATCTCTGTTTTCAACAAATGTCGAATCGTTGAAAATTACGTATTCAGTTGTTTCAATACTGGCTATTTTGTCATTGTCAAATCGAATTACCTGATCCGTGACAATGGGTTCTTCATGAAGAAAAGAGATTCTTTTGTCCATTTTTGAAATTCTAGCTTTGACCATTCCGTCTTCTTGTTCAATTTCTAAGATTTCGTATGTCGGTTCGAATACTGCATCCCATTTTAGCCATTCAATATATTCTTTTAGTGAGAATATCTGTTCATAGTCATATTCGGTTTCTTTTGTCAAAAGACTATCGGCCAACAAAGTTGCCATTTCAGAAACATTTGATTGGTCAAGAACTTCATAATAGTTCTTAGCTATTTCCAATTTATCAATTTGCTTTTCAGATTTTTTACAGGAAATAAACCCGATGGTCAATAGCCATAAAAAAACAATGGTTTTGTTCATTCGTCTTTGGTTTTGGAAACGTGCTCCAACGGTCTTGGCTATGATTTCGACATGGAAAATGTAAGCAGAACTTTTCCATATGAGATCCAGCCTCCCGTTAGTTATCAGGATAACGGTTCATAATTTTAAAGTTAGCAAGAATGTAGCAACCCGCCAGAACGATTTTGCAGGGTTGGTGAATTAAAAGCAGTATTAGACACTGTCATTTAATCATCGCCTCTACCCAAATACGCTCGTATTGATTTTATTTTGCCCTCAGAACCAATTGTTATGACATCGACTACAAACAATTGCTCAGTAGAGTCAACGGTAATTTTTAGTTCGGCGGCCACAGTGTCATTATTCTCATAAGTCGAAAGCACGTCTATTTCTATTGAATGTACAGATTCGAAATTTTTACGTGTTTCATTTAGTGCATTCCCTTTTCCTTCAACACGAATTTTCCAGTCTCTTAATACGATATCTTCAGAAAACATTTCTTCGATGCTATCTAGGTCCTTTTCTGCATATCTCTTTAAATATGAAAGACTTATTTCTTTATTATAATTTTCAGGCATAGATTAATTTTTCTTTAATTAATGGGTGTTTTTCAATTTCAGCTCGCATAGCTTATCAATTTCTTTGGTTTAAGATTCAGTACTTTTTATCAGTATGAATTAAAGTAAAATTGCATTTGGGTACTTTCAAGAAATTTTTATAATCGCGCCCAACTTGTTTCTACAGGCATGTGCATTGCCCTAATATCTCATTTAGGGTAGCTCTATTATACATCACACCGCAAAAAGGCATCTTTCAAAGCCTCGACCTTATCCTCCCAAGTGGGTATGAACTCTTGGGCCACATAGCCTTCAAATCCCGTATCTAAAATGGCCTTCATAATGGCGGGGTAATAGAGCTCTTGCGTCTCATCGATTTCATGGCGCCCCGGTACGCCAGCGGTATGGTAATGCCCGAAATAGGCGTGGTAGTTTTGAATACTTCTGATGATATCGCCCTCTTGTATCTGCATATGGTAGATGTCATAGAGCAGCTTAAAATGGTCGCTGCCCAAATGCTTGCAGAGTTCAACGCCCCATAGACTGTTGTCACACATATAATCAGGGTGGTTGACTTGGTTGAACAGCTCCATCTGAATGACCACGCCGTGTTTTTCTGCCAAGGGTATGATCTGTGAGAGCCCATCGACACAATGCTGTAGTCCGACATAGTCGTTCATGCCACGTCGGTTGCCACTGAAGCAGATGAGGTTGGTATAGCCCGCCTCGGCCACTTGGGGTATGATGTCTTTATAGTTTTTGATAAGTTGTTCATGGTATTGGGGATCGTTCCACCCTTCGGTAAGGCTGATTTCGGCCCCATTGCACATTGAACAATGAATGTCATATTTTTTGAGCAATGGCCAATCTTTCGGTCCGATGAGATCGATGGCCTTGATGCCCAGTTCGTTCAGTACCTTTAGAAAATCCTCTAAGGGCATATGGCTGAAACACCACTGGCAGACACTGTGGTTGATGTTGTTTTTGAGTTTGAAATCCATATGTGGTTCGGTATTTTGGGCCATGACCGATGACGATAGTATACCTGCCGTGCCAGCGGCAGTGGTCGCCATAAAATTTCTTCGTTTCATGATCGGGTTTTATTGAGAGAAAAGATAGTACTTTAGAAAAACAAATGGAAATAAGGCCCGATAAACAAAAACTGCTCGAACTGGCCCATTACCGAATGCCGTTCGGTAAATATAAAGACCGGTATTTGGTCGATTTGCCCATCGCGTATTTGGTATGGTTCAAGAAGAAAGGATTTCCGAAGGGCAAGTTGGGCGAACACTTGCAGACCATGCTCGATATCAGGTCTAATGGGTTAGAACCTTTGATACGTAGATTACAACAAGAATTTCCGAAAGAATGACCTCGATTTCTTATCGCAATTTGTATCTTTATACCCCGTAACAGTACCTCTTACCATGTCACAGACCAAGTACATTTTCGTTACGGGCGGAGTAACTTCATCATTAGGAAAGGGAATTATCGCAGCTTCACTGGCCAAACTCTTGCAAGCCAGGGGCTATCGTACCACCATTCAAAAATTGGATCCTTACATCAATGTGGATCCGGGCACGCTGAACCCCTATGAACATGGCGAGTGCTATGTGACCGAAGATGGTGCCGAGACCGATTTGGATCTTGGCCATTATGAACGTTTTTTGAACGTGCGCACTTCACAGGCCAATAATGTGACCACTGGTAGGATCTACCAAAGTGTCATCGAAAAAGAACGTCGTGGTGAGTTTTTGGGCAAAACGGTACAGGTGGTGCCCCATATCACCAATGAGATAAAAGAGCGCATACAGATTTTGGGCAACAGTGGCGACTACGACATTGTCATCACCGAGATAGGGGGTACCGTGGGCGATATTGAATCATTGCCCTATATCGAGGCCGTACGGCAATTGCTTTGGGAACTCGGTGAGAACAATGGCATCGTGGTGCACTTGACCTTGGTGCCTTTCTTATCGGCCGCGGGCGAGTTGAAGACCAAGCCTACGCAGCACTCGGTAAAAACCCTGATGGAGAGCGGTATCAAGGCCGATATTCTGGTATGCCGAACCGAGCATGAGATATCTGACGAGATCAAAAATAAACTGGCACTGTTCTGCAATGTCAGACGAGAAGCGGTAATACAATCCATTGACGCCTCCACGATTTATGATGTGCCCTTGATGATGTATGAGGAAGGATTGGATACCGTGGCATTGAACAAATTAGCTTTGCCCGATAGCAGCACACCCAATTTGGACCAATGGACGGCATTTTTGGAACGCCATAAAAACCCGAAACACAAGGTCACCATCGGTCTCATCGGGAAGTATGTTGAATTACAGGATTCTTACAAATCGATTTTGGAGTCGTTCATTCATGCCGGCGCTGCCAATGAGGTTGAGGTAAATGTGCGCAGCATCCATTCAGAATATATTGCGACCAACAATCTTGACAAAAAAATGATGGGTCTTGACGGCATCTTGGTAGCCCCTGGGTTTGGTGAACGCGGCATAGAAGGCAAAATTATGGCAGTACGCTATGCCCGCGAGAATGACATTCCCTTTTTAGGGATCTGTTTGGGCATGCAAATGGCCGTCATTGAATTTGCCCGTAATATTTTAGGGTTGCAAGAGGCCAACTCAACAGAAATGGATGAGGCGACCCCGCATCCTGTTATCAGTTTGATGGAAGCACAAAAGTCGGTCGTTGACAAGGGAGGCACCATGAGACTCGGTGCCTGGGACTGTGAGATAACCCCTGGCACATTGGTGCACGAGGCCTATCATGGAGAGACCCATATCACAGAACGGCACCGCCACCGTTTTGAATTCAACAACGATTACAAGGCTGCTTTTGAAGAAGCGGGTCTGGTCGCTTCGGGCATCAATGCTGAAACCGGTTTGGTCGAAATCATCGAATTGCCATCACATCCTTGGTTTGTGGGGGTGCAGTATCACCCTGAATACAAGAGTACCGTTGCAAATCCACACCCTTTATTTGTGGGCTTTGTGAGAGCCGTTCTGGCACAGAAGCGGCAACAAACAAATGCCAGTTTGGCATAAAATGCCTTTTTGGACATATATTTGCAGGCTGAACATACCGAATAGATCGCACAATAAGATTTCATGGAAGAAAAGAAACTCGACCTCAATTCGATAATAGGGTTTGTCCTTATTTTCGGAATCCTCCTTTTTTGGTTTTACATGACCAAGCCCACCCCTGAAGAATTGGAGGCCGAAAAAGCCAAGCAAGAACAGGTCGAAGCAGAGACAAAAGTACAAGAGGTGCCCAAAGAAGAGGTTTCAACCGAAGCGACAACGGTAAACCTGAACGATTCTACAGCTGTTGCCGGATATAAGGCTTCTGTCGGTGCCTTTGGCTTTACCCAAACAAAAGAGGGTATTTCGGTACTTGAGAACGAGTTGCTCTATTTGGCCATTTCAAACAAGGGGGGACAAGTGGTCGAGGCACGAATGAAGAATTTCGTGAACTTTGATTCTTTGCCCGTGTATCTGGTCAAGGATGGCAATGCTGATTTCGGCATTTCTTTCTCGACCAATGATAACCGGGTGTTGAACACTTCGCAACTGTACTTTGAGCCCTCATTGACCAAAAGTGGTGAAAACCAAGTATTGTCGCTGAAGGCAAAAGTCTCTGAAAACCAGTTCTTGGAATACCGCTATGAAATGAAGCCAAACGACTATCTTGTCGATTTCACGGTACGATCCCAAGGTCTGAACGGTATCTTCAACAACACAAGGCCGATTGCCTTAGAATGGCAAATGAAAGGCCGTCGGCGCGGCAAAAGCGTTCAATATGAGAACCGTTATACCCGTTTGACCTATAACCATGACGGTGGCAAGATCAGCAAACTCTCTGAAAGTAGCGAATTGGATGAAGAGACCGAAGAAAACATAAAATGGCTATCATACCGCCAACACTTTTTCAGTGCCATTTTAGCGACCGATGAACCTTTTAAAACGGCTGGGTTGCTCTCAAAGAACCTGGTTGAAGAAGAGACCAAAGAACAATTGTTCACCAAAGAGTACCAGTCTAAAGTACCATTGGAACTGAAAGGTGGCGAACTGGCGCAGAACATGTACTGGTACTATGGCCCAACCGATGCCAAAGTATTGGATGATCATAAAGAGCTGGGGCTGGTTGAGTCCATTCCCTTTGGTTGGGGCATTTTTGGTTGGATCAACCGTTTTATCTTCACGCCCTTTTTCAATTTCTTGAGCGGTTTCTTGCCACATGGTATCGCCATTATTCTCATGACCATCGTGGTACGGTTGGCCTTGTCGCCTGTGACCTACAAATCATATCTCTCACAGGCCAAGATGAAGGTGTTGAAGCCTGAGATCACAGAGATCAATGAGAAGTACAAAGACAATGCGATGAAAAAGCAGCAAGAGACCATGAAGCTCTACAACAAGGCAGGGGTGAGCCCGATGAGCGGTTGTATACCGGCGTTTCTGCAACTTCCCATTTTCTATGCGCTGTTCATGTTCTTTCCAACTTCATTTGCTTTGCGGCAGAAATCGTTTTTATGGGCCGAAGACCTTTCGTCTTATGATTCCATCTTTACGTTACCGTTCACGATTCCCTTTTATGGTGACCACGTGAGCCTTTTCCCCATTTTGGCATCGGTGGCCATCTTCTTTTATATGATGATGACCACGGGCCAGAGCATGCAGATGCAGCAACAGCCCGGTATGCCGAATATGAAATTCATCATGTACCTGTCACCGGTCATCATGTTGGTGTTCTTCAACAACTATGCGAGTGGGTTGAGCCTTTACTACTTCATCTCAAACCTGATCACCATCTTTATCATGTTGGCCATCAAGAACTATATCTTGGATGAAGATAAGATCCATGCCCAAATTCAAGAGAATAAAAAGAAGCCTAAAAAAGAGAACAGGTTTCAGCGTAAGATGCGTGAGATGATGGAACAGGCAGAGGAGCAAAAAAAGACTGGAAAAAGATAAAGCCCTGGGGAACTTTTTAAAATGAAACTTCCCCCTTTCGGGGGAAGCCTCTACCACTATAGGTATAGTTTGGAAAGATTCGGGACTTCAAAGATGCGGCATAAATCCTTCACAGAAAATTAATAGTTGTCAAGAGTGGATTTTTGTATGGCAAAAAAGAGCCTTTTGATGTGTGATCGATGAGTGGTAGATACTATCGATAAAAAGCCCTCGGAAACAGCGTTTCCAAGGGCTTTTATCTTAATCGTAGTGATTATAAAATCAGCTATCAATGCAGTACATCGATCACCTCTTGTGGCAGCAATACCTTATCGATTAAATGCACGATTCCATTACTGGCCTCATTGTTTGGCGCGATGACCTCGGCATCGAAATGGGTTTTGTCGCGGATGAACACACCATGGTCAAGAATGACCGTTACATCTTCGCCTTGAACGGTGTGCAACCTTTGATGGTCTTTCAAATCTCCAGAGGCCAATGCGGCCCCAGCAACTACATGATAGGTCAATATCTTGGCCAGCAATTCTTTTTCGGCCGGGGTATCAAAATCGGCTAGACTGTGATAATCATCTCCCAAGTCATATAAGAGGTCGGCAAATGCTTGGTTTGTTGGCGCAAAAACGGTGAAGGGACCATCGCCGCCCAATACTTCTACCAATCCGGCATCAGCCTGAACAAGTGCATCGACCAATAGGCTCAGATCATCAACAGACTGTGCCAATTCAACAATATTGGGCACTGGGGGTGTCAGCGCATCGATGGCCGATTGCGGTAGCAATACCTTGTCGATGACATGTACTACTCCGTTGCTGGCGGTTACATCGGGTATATCGACATGGGCAGTATCGTCAGTGGCATCTTTTATAAACACACCGCCATTGATACCGATGGTTACTTTTTCGCCTTGTAGGGTTTCGATTTGTTGCCCATCCATCAGGTCTGTTGAGAAGGCTGCTGTGCCTGAGACAACATGATAGGTCAAGATATCGACCAAGAGTGCCTTTTCTTCAGCCGTATCAAAATCTGCAATACCGTGGTACTCGTCTCCCAATATGCCCAAAAGATCAACAAAGGCATGGTTGGTAGGTGCAAAAACAGTAAATGGGCCTTCACCACCTAGGGCTTCTACGAGTCCAGCATCAGCCTGAACCAAAGCATCGACCAATAGACTTAGATCATCGGTCTCCACAGCTATTTCGACTATAGTCTTAAGTTGTAGTTGGGCAACAAAGTCAACAGCTGATTGTGGCAATAATACCTTGTCGATAACATGTACCACCCCGTTGCTCGCTTCGACATCGGCCAAATCTACATGTGCCGGATCATCGGTGGCATCTTTTATGGACACGCCGCCGTTGATGCCGATAGTTACGCTACCACCTTGAAGGGTTTCGATTTGTTGCCCATCCATCAGGTCGGTCGAGAAAGCCGCAGCGCCTGCCACCACATGATATTTCAAGATGTCGATGAGTAGGTTGATCTCTTCTTCAGTATCGAAGTCTGCAAGACTATTGTAGTCATCGCCCAACACGTCCAATAACTCAACAAAGGCATGGTTGGTCGGTGCAAATACAGTGAAAGGACCTTCTCCGCTCAATGCCTCTACCAGTCCGGCATCTGCAGCTATCAATGCCTCTACCAACAAGCTTAGGTCATCGGTTTCAATGGCGATTTCAACGATGTTCTTCAACTGCAGCTCTGCTAAGAAATCAACAGCTGATTGGGGCAACAATACCTTGTTGATAACATGAACCACACCATTGCTGGCCTCAACATCGGGTAGGGTCACTGTAGCACCATCTCCCGTGGCATCTACAATATGCACCATTCCATCTTTGATGCTAACAGTGACATCACTACCATTTACAGTAGTTATCATTTGCCCATCACTCAGGTCAGTGGAAAAAGCAGCTGCTCCGGCCACCACATGATATTTCAATATATCGACCAATAGATCGATTTCTTCTTGGGTATCAAAGTCAGCCAAGCTGTTGTAATCGTCGCCAAGAGCACCCAACAAGGCCACAAACGCATCATTGGTCGGAGCAAAAACCGTGAAGGGACCTTCTCCACTCAATGTCTCGACCAAACCGGCATCTGCAGCGATCAATGCCTCGACCAAAACGCTGAGGTCTTCCGTTTCTTGTGCAATTTCTACAATGTTCTTTTTTTGCAATGACGCCACAAAATCGATAGCTGACTGGGGTAATAAAACTTTATCGATGGTATGGGCCACACCGTTGGAGGCCATGATGTCGGTACCGGTAATATTCGCATTGGTATCAGAAGCATCCCCAATGACAAAGGTATCTCCATCGGCAATGATTTCTATTTTGTTTTCCGCCAAGGCGGTGGCCACTTCACCTTCGTCTAAATCAGCAGCCAAGACTTTTGCTGGAATGACATGGTACAGTAGAATATCTGTCAAGAGTGCAATCTCTTCGTCGGTATCGAAATCGTCGAGACTGTTATAGTCGTCTCCCAATGCATCCAAAAGTGCAGTAAAGGCATGGTCAGTCGGTGCAAATACCGTGAACGGTCCTTCTCCTGAAAGGGTCTCGACCAATTCTGCCTTGATCACGGCCGCTTCCAAAGCAGAGAGTGATTCGGCTTCGACTACGATTTCAACCAAGTTTTTAGTTTCGTCACCCATGTCATCGGCATTTAGGGCATCAATGATTGCTTGGGGCAGTAGTACTTTACTGATGACATGAACGATTCCATTACTGGCACCCACATCAGGTATGATTACCTCAGCGTCGGTTTCGGTGGCATCATCCAAAAATACCCCGCCATCAAGTGAAACAGTGATTCTTTCGCCTTGTACCGTAGTGAGTTCCTGTGCCTCGCTCAAATCGGTTGAGGCTGCCGCGGCCCCTGCAATCACGTGGTACTGCAGTATGGTCGCAAGCAAAGTTTTTTCTTCTGGGGTGTCAAAATCTTCGAGGGAATCAAATCCATCCAAAGAAGCGAGAAGTGTATTGAAAGCTTCATTCGTGGGTGCAAATACCGTAAAAGGTCCGTCACCTGCAAGGGTGCCGATAAGGTCTGAATCATCATTCTCATCTGCTTTTGTAAGAGCGCCCACAAGACTGCTCAAGGCATCTGTGTTCTGTGCGGTCACTACGATGTTCGAAGTGCTTTGTTGAACTAGATCGTCGTTGTCGTCATCTTTATTACAGGAAAAGAATAAAGGAAATGTTAGGGCCAGCAAGAACAAGCCCTTTAAAGAGATAAACTTTTTCATAATCAGATTTTATAGTGTTAATAGTTGTTCTATGGCACAAGCAGACCAGGGCAAGAATAAGATGTGGGGTATGAATTAAAAGGAAGGGCAAGGATTTATATCAATCCTCGCCCTTTATCAATTAGTTGGTGTCGGGCAGCAAAACTTGGTTCACTACATGGATGACACCATTATTGGCTTGAACATCGACAGCAATGATACCAATGCCCATGTTGCCGGCACCGTCTGTAATATCGGCAATATTGTCACCAGTACCTGGTAAATTGATGGTAATGTCATCACCCTCGAGCGTGGTTGCAGAGATTCCATCTGTTAGGTCACCAGACCTAACATTCGCGCCAGCGACTACATGGTGTTGTAATATGGGAATCAAATCTGCCTCGGCTGGAATTGCACTCAAAGCGGCAAAAGCATCGTTTGTAGGAGCAAAAACAGTAAAGGGATCGTCACCATTGCCATCTTGAGCGGAAAGCACACCGGCAAAATCAACACTGGGCGTCAAAGTCGTCAGTGCCTCCACCAAGGTGGAGAAATTCGGGTCAGCTACAGCAAAAGTGACCACTGTTGGCAAATCGATGACCGCATCAACGGCATGAATCACACCGTTGGTGGCTACAATGTCAGCAGCTGCAACAGAACTGGCCCCATTTATGGTCACACCATCATCTATATTGATATACTGGCTCAAGGCATCGCCATCTCCATTGGTGGCGGCGGTAGTCACATACATGTTCATCAGTTCATCTGAAAAAGCGGCATCGCCTGCGACAACATGGTATGAAAGAATCGTTGCCAAAGCATTGCCATTCGGATTTGTAAATGATGAAAAGGCGCTGTTTACCGGAGCAAAGACGGTAAAGCTAGTAGCGGTATCTGAAAGCAAATCGGTAAAAGTGGTATTACCGCCATCGGTCAGTGCCCCTACTAGAGACGATAAATCTGGATTAGCGATCGCGTGGTCTACAATATTGGGCAGCCCAATAACCGCATCTACAATATGTACGACACCGTTTGAAGCGGTTACATCTGCCGTGGTTACGTCTGCAACTCCATTGATGTTTACACCTCCATCGGTATTGATGAAAAGGCTCAAAGCCCTATCTTCGGCTCCTGCTGTTGATAGACTTGAAACGTAGCCAGTGCTCAGGCTAGTGGATGTATTGTTGCCTGAAACCACATGGTTCAACAGAACATCTGTCAAAAGGTCGGTGGGCACATCATCCAACGAAGAAAAATTATTGTCACTCAGAAAAGTGTTGAAAGCACTATTGGTGGGCGCAAATACCGTAAAAGGCCCATCACCTTGCAGGGTATTGACCAAGTTTGCCCTTGTCAAGGCGTCTACCAAAGTGGTTAAATCAGCAGAACCTACTGCCAAATCTACTATTGAGGGATCTGGTGTTATTTGCGGAACATCATTGTCATCGTCATCACTACAGGCCACGATAGCCAGTAGAAAGAGGACCATAAGAATTTGGGGAAATTTGAGAATTCTTTTCATAGTAAATTGTTTTTAGATTTTAGTTTAACTAATTATCTCAAAGATTAAACAAAAAGAAATACGTTGCTTTTGTTTAATGTTTTTTATAAAAAGTTTAACATTTTTTATGAAAAATTGAACATTTCATAATCCATAAGTCATGATAAACTGTCTTGGCCATGTTTGGGTGACATGGTCAGGGGTGAACTATTTTGTAATTTTGTATCCACAAAAAGCGCAGGGATGAAAAAAGTAGTGGTCGGACTTTCAGGAGGTGTCGACTCGAGTGTCGCGGCTTTTCTATTGAAGCAACGCGGCTATGATGTTATAGGTCTTTTCATGAAGAATTGGCACGACGACTCTGTGACCATTTCTGATGAATGTCCATGGCTTGAAGATAGCAATGATGCCTTGATAGTTGCTGAGAAATTGGGCATTCCCTTTCAGACTGTTGATTTGAGCGCTGAATACAAAGAGCGTATTGTAGATTATATGTTCAACGAATATGAACTTGGCCGAACCCCCAACCCCGATGTGCTTTGCAATCGTGAGATCAAATTTGATGTATTCATGAAAATCGCTCTTCAATTGGGCGCAGACTATGTGGCTACCGGTCATTATTGTAGGAGGGGAATCATTCAAAATGAGAATGGTTCGGAGACCTACCAACTTCTGGCCGGTGTCGATACCAACAAAGACCAATCGTATTTTCTATGTCAATTGTCTCAAGGGCAGTTGACAAAGACCCTTTTCCCGATCGGTGGGTTGACCAAGCCAGAGGTGCGGCAAATAGCAGCAGAAAACAATCTGGTCACCGCTGATAAAAAAGACTCGCAAGGGCTTTGCTTCATCGGAAAAGTTCGCTTGCCCGACTTTTTACAGCAGAAACTAAAACCCAAAAAGGGAATCATTGTCGAGGTACCCAGAAATGCAGAGCATTATCAAAATGGGAGGGAAGCTTTTTCCGACAAAAAAGAAGAGTTGGCACACCATGCCCAAAAACCTACATATTCTTTGAATGATGGGCAAGTGGTCGGTGAACACCAAGGGGCACATTTTTTTACCATTGGCCAGCGAAAAGGTCTTGATGTGGGAGGCACCAAAGAACCGCTTTTTGTCATTGAAACCGATGTAGATGAGAACATTATCTATACGGGGCAGGGCAAGACCCATCCGGGTCTTTTCCGACGTACCCTTTTTGTGAAAGATGATGAACTGCACTGGGTGCGGCCAGAATTGGCCCTTCAGATAGATGGCACAATAAAGGTTATGGCCCGTATACGTTATCGACAGCCTTTACAAAAAGCAACTCTTCATAAAGTTGAGGGCGGACTCTATGTCGATTTTGACGAAAAGCAGTCTGCCATTACCGAGGGCCAATTCGTTGCTTGGTATATCGGTGATGAACTGATTGGTTCGGGAGTGATATCTTAGCGGCATGCAAAACAAGATTACAACACTTTTCAATGTTCAGTATCCTGTTGTACAGGCAGGTATGGTATGGGCCAGTGGCTGGCGATTGGCTTCGGCAGTTGCCAATGCCGGTGGGCTTGGAATTTTAGGAGCGGGGAGCATGTACCCCGAGGTCTTGCTAGAACACATTCAAAAATGTAAAAAGGCCACGGATAAGCCATTTGGGGTCAACGTACCCATGTTGTATCCTGATATCGATAGGTTGATGCAGATTGTTGTAGACAATGAGGTCAAAATTGTGTTCACTTCTGCGGGAAATCCCAAAACTTGGACATCTTTTTTGAAAAAGAAAGACATTGCGGTGGTGCATGTGGTCAGCAGTGTCAAATTTGCCTTAAAGGCCCAAGAAGCTGGTGTTGATGCCGTGGTGGCCGAAGGCTTTGAAGCGGGCGGCCACAATGGCCGTGATGAGACAACCACTATGGTGTTGATTCCTGCGGTAAAAGAAAAGATCAATATCCCCTTAATTGCCGCTGGGGGCATTGCTACTGGGCATCAGATGTTGGCCGCTATGGTACTTGGGGCCGATGGCGTGCAGGTTGGCAGTCGTTTTGTGGCCAGTGAAGAGGCTTCATCACATCCCCTGTTCAAGAATGAAGTGGTCAAGGCCAAAGAGGGCGATACCCAACTGACACTCAAAGAGCTTGCTCCCGTAAGATTGCTAAAAAATAAATTTTACCAAGATGTACAACAGGCCTATGCCAAGGGTGCAACGGTTGAGGAATTGAAAACACTTTTGGGCCGGGCGCGTGCCAAGAAAGGAATGTTTGAAGGTGATCTGGAGGAAGGCGAACTTGAAATCGGGCAAGTCTCCGCATTGATTCATGATGTTAAGCCCGCTGCCCAGATTCTTCAAGAGATAATCGGCGAGTTTGAAATTGCAAGGAAGGGAGTAGCAAGGTATTAAAGCCCAGATCAATTCAAATAACTAGTCGGATCAGGTCTTGAATAATATTTCAGAAGGGTCTATTCTTCTTCGTCTGAACCGTTGGCACTATCATTTTCGTCATCTGCCTCTTTGCTCAACCTATTTTCCATCACGTTGAGCTTTTTCAACTTGGCTTTCCAAGTCGATAGGGTCTCTTTGTGCCGTTCTATGTTTTTGACCACCTCTTGTACCAAGGGGTTATCTTCTGAGGCACCGCTAAAGAATTGAAGGTTGTTCTCAAGTTGCCGAATCTCATTTTTGGCATCGTTTATCTTGCGCTTTATGAACGTACGTTCGTTGGCTATGGCCCTATTGCTGTCGGCTCGAGCCAATTGCTGTATTTTGTTGCCATACTTCATCAATTCGGCCTCTTGCCTATCAACCCCTAATTTTTTTAAAAGGGCATCTATGATTTTGTTGAATTTACCGTTGATGTGTTTTTTGTTGTAGGGTATGCGCCCATAGCCTTTCCATTCCTCAACGAAATCTTTGACGGTCTGTAGATCTTTTTCTTTGTCTTTGCCTAGGGTAAAAGCTTTTAACCGATTCAAACAGGCATTCTTTTTCTCATAGTTTTCATATTCTACCTTATGGGCGGCATTGCGCCGAGAGTGCATACGGTCAAAATAATGGTTGCAGGCTTCTTTAAACTCGTTCCATATTTTATCAGAGTACTTTCGGGGTACGTGGCCGATTTTTTTCCACTCCGCCTGGATTCGCTTCATTTCAGGAGTGGTCGATTCAAAGTCTTCACTATCTTTTAGAGAGACGGCCAACGCCAAGAGCGCTTTTTTCTTCTCGAGGTTTTCATGTTGGCCCTTCTTGAGGTCTTTGTAGAACTGGTTCTTTTTTCGGTTAAATGCACGAACGGCTTCTTTGAAGGCTGTCCAAGTGGCATTACTGCTTTTTTGTGGTACTTTGCCCGCTTTGAAAAAAGCGTCACGTAGCCCTTCTACCTCTTTTATCTGTTGCTGTATCACTCTATGGCTGTCCGCTACATTTTCACTCAACACGGTTATGGAAGCGATAAGTCCATTTTTTGTTTCAAGGTTTTTCTCAAACTGCTTTTCCAGCTCTTTGTTGAACTCTTGCCTTCTCAGGTGCAGTGCCTTTGTGGCATTGCTAAACCGTTCCCAGACCTCTTCGCGGTGCTCTTTGGCCACTGGCCCAATATCTTCTTTCCAGATCTTGTGCAACGTTTGCAATTCTCGAAAAGCCTTGCCCAGATCGGTCTCTGTGAGCAATGCTTCGGCACGTTCGACCAACTTTTGCTTTTCTTCAAGGTTGTGCCTGAAATCGAGATCGCGCAGTTCGCGGTTCAGGTGCAGAAAATCGTAGAATATTTCGGTATGGTGATGATAGGTGCGCCATACATCATTATAGTTACTTCGCGGTATGGGCCCTACATTGCGCCACTGTTCTTGCAGTTCTTTGAAGTTCTTGTAGGTGGTGTTCATGTCTTCTTCGACATTCACAAGACCTTTGAGCTGTTCGATGATGGCCAATCGTTTGTCTAGGTTCTCCTTTAGGGTCTTTTCGAGATTTTTATAATAGTGGTCGCGTTTTTCACGGTATTCGCCGTAAACCTCGTTGAACTGTCTTTTGGTGACCGAATTGTACCTGAAGTCAATTTCATTGCCACCATTGGCGACGAATTCTTCCTTTTTGTGCTCAATAAACTCTTGGTACTTTTGGTCAAACTCGTATTTGATGGAGTTGACATGCTTGTTGATGGCCTGAACCTTTTCGTTCCTTACCAGTCGTTGTAATTCACCGACCAGGTTCTCCATTGGCATGGAATGGTAATCCAAGAAAGGAATGTGGTGCCTTTTTTCGTTTTCTTTGTCTTCGGCATCTTCGGCATTCTCCTCATCGATTTCCTCTTGAACGTCTTTATCGTTTTCGCTCTCTTCAGCTGTAGGGGCCATCTCGGTTTCTTCGTCTTCCGATTGGTCAGTTTTTTTTTCTTCTACCAACGGGTCAAGGGCCTGT
Source organism: Muricauda sp. SCSIO 65647 (assembly GCF_021534965.1). NCBI lineage: Bacteria > Pseudomonadati > Bacteroidota > Flavobacteriia > Flavobacteriales > Flavobacteriaceae > Allomuricauda > Allomuricauda sp. SCSIO 65647. The sequence continues at coordinate 370,896 of NZ_CP091037.1, read as the reverse complement.
TTTTCTGAATCTTTCGGTTCGTTTTCTTTATGTTCTTGCTCCCCTGCAGCATCTTGCAGTTTGTGATCTTTCTCCTCCATCTTTTTGCTATTTATCGTTTGTGATAGATGGCGCTTTGCTACTACAAGTTACTAACTAAAAGCAGCATTGGCAAAAATACGGAAACTTCTTTTGCCGCCCTTTGACGGAACAGGATTTCGATGGAAGGATTTATAGGAAGAAATATTGGATTCGCGGTACGTTTAAGCGCTCCAGATTTCCCATGCCTTTTCGGCCTGGAGCTGTAACATTTCAAGTCCGTTCTTGATGGTGGCTTCCCTTTTTTCTCCCTCTAACAGGAAAGCTGTTTTTGCGGGATTGTAGATCAGATCGTACAGCAAGTGTTTTTCGGTTAGATGGGTATAGGGAATCGCAGGCCTTTTGCTAACATTTGGATGTGTGCCCAGTGGTGTACAATTGACGATAATGTTATGGTTTTTGATTATCTCGGCATTTAGTTCTTCGTATGAACGTGTTCGATCGCTTTTGGTTCTTGATACATATTGCGAAGTGATGTTCAGTTTATCCAAGACGTGCGCCACTGCCTTCGAGGCACCGCCCGTACCTAAAATAAGGGCGTTGGAGTGATGTTTTTTTAGCAAGGGCTTTAGTGAATTCTCAAACCCATGGGCATCGGTGTTGTGACCGATCAGCCCATCTTTTGAGAACTCGATGGTGTTCACTGCACCAATTCTTCGGGCAGTTTCGCTCAATCCATCAAGAAAGGGAATCACCGCTTCCTTATAGGGAATGGTTACGTTCAGTCCAGCCAATTTGCGGTTTTGGATCAAGTCTTTGAAGTCTGAAATCTGCGGTAGGTCAAAATTAGAGTAGCTGTGTTCTGAAAGCCCCAGTTTCTCAAACTTCTCTTCAAAATATCCTTTTGAAAAAGAGTAGGATATATTTTTACCGACCAGCCCGTACCTTCTTTCTTTCTTTTCTATTTTTTCCATACCAATCCAATGCCAAGAGTACAAAGATGCCGAATATTACAAAAAATATAGCTCCCCAAGTTTCCATGGTTGTCCAATCGGGCCAGTACCGCTGATAGTTTGTAATAATTTTATCCCCATTTGAATCTAGAAAAAAGTTGCCCGAATCATCAGTTTTATAAAGGGTGCGTTTCCAGGGCCAGACCACACCGAGCGATCCCGTAATGAACCCGATAATGACCGCAGTGGTGATTTCATGGTACCTTTTCAACACATAGCCCAAAAGATGTGAGAGCGTGACCAGACCCGTGGCCGAACCCAATGTAAAGATGGTCAGTATTTTTAGGGTCTCCATTCGCTGGGCATTGTTCCAAAAACTAAAATCGCCGCGAAACACTTCGGCCATGGTATCATATAGCGCATTGACCGAGTCGACCAATAATAGCACGTAGTTTCCAAAAAGAATCAAAATAAAAGACCCCGATAAACCAGGCAGGGTCATACCCGAGACACTTATGATCCCGCAGAAAAAGATGAACAATAAATTGTCGTTTTCCTTGGCAGGGCTCAAAAAGCTGATCGAGAGTCCTATCAAAAGGCCTATGATACCTGCAGGAACGGTCTTTTTGTTCCAGTGGTTATAGTCTTTTGAGATGTAATAAATAGAACCCAGGATCATGCCAAAAAAAGCTGCCCAGACAAAAAGCTCTTTTTTGTCCAAAAAATAGTCCAACAAACGAGAGACACTGAAATAGCTCACCAACATACCTGTGATGAGCAGCACTAAAAAAGTGGCATTGGTATAGCGCAAAAAACTCTTGAAGCGCCCGTTGAACAATAATTTGAAGGCTTTTAGATTGATTTTTTGCAGGGAGTAGATAAATTCTTCGTAAAACCCCCCAACAAAGGCCACAATGCCCCCAGAAACACCGGGCACCTTATTGGCGGCACCCATGAAGAGGCCTTTTATGACCAAAAAGAATTTATCCCAAAATGTTCTTGGCTGATGCATTGACCGTAGGTTTTTCCCTTATTTTTTTGAGGCTGCCCTTTCGAGGATAAAAATAAGCGAAAAACCAATGACCGCTAAAATTAGGGCCGATATTAATTGAGGATCACCGTCAAAGGAAAAGGGTGATACGTTCTCATCAATGACAATGCTCTTTTTTCCTATGGTCTTGGTCTGCAATACTCTTTTCCAAGGCCATATCTTATTGAGTGAGCCTAGAATGAACCCTGTCAAAACCGCCAAAGTGATGTTTCGGTAGTGTTGAAACATCCATTTTAAGATTTTTGAGAATCCAAGTATGCCAAACAGTATACCTAGTGCCATGGTGATCAATATTTTGAAATCTTTTTCATCAAGAGCATCGATCAGTGTTTTGTAGGCTCCCAACAATACAAGTACGAAAGATCCCGATATACCCGGTAAAATAGTTGCACAAATGGCCAAAGCCCCTGAGAGAAACAAGAACATCAAACTACCAGAACTTTCACTGGGGGGCAACCCAGTGATATAATAGGCCAGTGAAGCTCCGAGAAGAAATAAAAGGGCATGGATCAATTTCCATCGATCTATGGCTTTGGCCACAAAGACGACGCTTGCCGCCACTAGGCCAAAAAAGAACGACCAAATAAGTATCGGTTCATTTTCCAATAGCCATCGTATAAGTTTGGTAAATGACAGCACGGCCAATGCCATACCCACCAATAGCGTTATCATGAAGTTACCGTTCAGCCGTTTCCAAAAACTGGCGAAGCCTTCTTCTTTCCAAATCCTAAAACTTTTAAGGTCAATATTGTTAATTGAAGAAATGAACTCTTCATAGATACCTGCAACAAAGGCAATAGTGCCCGCTGAAACACCGGGAACCAATTCGGCAATGCCCATGGCCATGCCTTTTAGGGCTATGACAACGTAGTCAATAGGTTTTCGTAAACTTTCCATTAAAAAAATGAATTCCCAACTTGATCAAGCTGAGGCCTTTTTATCGTCGGCGAAGATAGCGGTTATCCACGAGAACCGATTGTATTTCATCAAATCGGTTTTAAAATGTGTGACCATTTCAGCATTTAGTTCCATACTGCTTTTCAATTTCTTGCGCGCTTCATGCGGTTTGTCAGAGGCAAGATATACCAAAGTCAATTGATAGTACAAGATTGCCTCTTCTGGGTAGAATTCGATCGCTTGCAACAACACTTGCTCTGCAGTATTGAAATCTGCCGTTTTTTGCAGAACGGTCACCCAGTTCTTCCAGGTATCCAATTCAAAATTGCCTAGGTCAACTGTTTGCTTGTAGGCAAAATCGGCCTCGTCGAAGTTTTTCAACGCTGAATAGATCTCGGCGCATTTTTTCCAATATCGGGCATTTTCACCGTCAATATTGATTGCCTTGTTGATATAGTGCAGCGCCTTTTTGTACTGCTTCTTTCTAAAATAAAATTCGGTAATGGCCAACCAGCCTTTATCGAGCAGGGGATCTTCGTGAACCGTATTGTAGAAGTAATACTTGGCCAAATCGTCGTTTCCCAATTCTTCATGGCACTTACCTATGCGCAAGAAGGCATGTGAGGTCGGGTCATCTATTTCGATGGTCGTCTCATAGCAATCGATGGCCTCGCGATATTTGCCCAGTTTTTCAAGTACTTTGCCCTTTTCAAAATAGGCTCCTAAAAAAGAATCATCTGATATGATGGCAAAATCAAAGGCTGCCAGTGCCTCTTGGTACATTTGTTTTGAAAAGTACATTTTGCCCAGTTGGTGCCAAGCAACCTCACAATAAGGGTTGCGCTCTAGGTAATCGTTCAGGTAGCGTATGGCCCCATCATAATCTTCCATGAACTCAAAGCAATACACAACGTTGTAGAGCGAAGCGTAATCGCGGTCATCAAATTCGACACAGCGCATGAAACTCAATTTGGCCTTTTCATAGTCATCCATAAAAAGATATTCCATGCCTAGAAGTGAGTGGATGTCGAAACTGTCATCGGTCAGTTCGAGCGCCTGCTGCAAGAGCTCTACGGCCTTTTTATGGTTGTCTAGCTTAGACTGTATGTTTGCCCGCTGCACATAGATTTCCTCGTTATGGCTGTCGATGTTCTGTAGTTCGTCCAACCACTTACCGGCCTCTTCAAACTTGTCTTCGAAAACCAACACCTCGACATGCAATAATTTCAGTTCTACGCTATGTGGGTGCTGCTGCAGACCAAACTGTATGGCTTTCTTTCCCAAAGACACTTTACCGTTGTTCAGGTAGTGGTGAATGATATCTTCAAAATCTTCCGCATCGAAGAAATAGACATCATCTGTCTTGAGCATTGATTCGAATTTGTGGATGGATTTATCGGAATTTTCGTTAGAATCTAACGCCATAGATACTGGTTTGGTTCTACTATGGACTTAAAATTAGCCTTTTAAAGGCCTCATTTTTGTCCTTGATTTGGGTTTCTTATCAACAATTTAGTTAACAGACTGTTTTTGGTAATCGTCTAAAATACTGATGATTTGCCGACAGCCCTTCTCAATTTCTTCTTCATTTATCGTCATTGGGGGAGAGACTCTCACTGCCTTGGACTCAAAAAGCAACCAGAAAAGTATCAGGCCTTTTCTGGCGGCGGTCAAGACCAATTCATTGGCAATCTGGGCATTTTGCATGATCAGTGCTAGCATTAATCCCTTGCCCCTTATTTCTTTGATCAAAGGATGTACCAAAAGCGAACGGAACAGTTTTTCTTTCTCAAGCGTTTGTACAATCAATTCACTCTCAGTGATTTCTTTCAATGTGGCCAAACAGGCTGCCGCAATGACAGGGTTGCCGCCAAAGGTGGTGATGTGCCCCAATTTTGGGTTGTCTTGTAGCGTGGCCATCATTTCTTTTGATGTGGTGAACGCACCTACCGGAAGCCCTGAGGCCATACCCTTGCCCATCACCAAAATATCAGGAGTGCAACCGAAATGTTCAAAGGCGAACAACTTTCCGGTACGACCAAAACCTGGTTGTATTTCATCCAATATCAAGAGCGCACCGACCTGATCACATCGTTGCCGTACTTTTTTCAAATAATTGTCTTTTGGGAGAATGAACCCTGCACCTCCCTGAATGGTCTCTAAAATGACCGCCGCGGTTTTTGGGGTAATGTGGTCTAAATCTTTCTCTTCGTTGAATTTGATGAACCGAACATCTGGAATCAACGGACGAAAAGCACTTTTTCGTTCCTCAAACCCCATGACACTCAAGCTGCCCATGGTGTTGCCATGATAGGCATGATGTGCTGCAATGATTTCTGAACGCCCAGTGACCCTACGTGCCAATTTCAATGCTCCCTCGATGGCCTCGGTACCCGAATTGACCAAATAGGTCGTTTCTAGATTGTCGGGTAATTGCGAGGCCAACAGTTTGGTATAGGCCACGGCAGGTCTTTGTACATACTCGCCATAGACCATCACATGCATGTATTGTTCAGACTGTTCTTGCACCGCCTTGACCACTTTGGGGTGACAGTGCCCCAGACCGCATGCTGAGACTCCCGCAACAAAGTCTAAATGGGCGTTGCCCTGTACATCATAGATATAGCTGCCACTGGCATGTGATATTTCAAGGGCCAGTGGGTGCGGGGTGGTCTGTGCTTGATATCTAAAGAAATCTTCTTTCATTGATTTGTTGCGCCTTTCAATAGCTGACGGATCATGGCCGATTGTTTACTTTTTTCAATTCTGGCCGTTTCGGTTCGGTCGCCTTCGAATTCGGATTTTGAGGATTGGAATCTGGTGGAGCTTCTGGCAAGCCACTTCTTTCCCGCTCTTCCGTATCTATATCAATAGGGTTTTCGATACCCCGAATCTTTACCAGCTCGATAGTATTGTCATCTTCGTCAAAAATTTCATCTTTAGAACGTATGCGTTCATCGCCCCGCCATATGAAACCTTTTAATATTCGGCTTTCTTCGGGAAGATCTTCCTCTGGGAAAATATTCCCGTCAGGATTGACAAAGAAAGTAATGTCTTCAATATCACTGTTTTTCATATGCAGTCGAATCTTGCTGCAAATAGTTTTGTTGATACCGATCATTTCGTCATCGTCATTGTACATATAATAAATGACCTCGGTATTCTTGACCAAGTCAACGATTTTCAGTTCGTTTTCGATGAACTTTCCAAAAAGGTCTTTACCCTTTGCTTGATTGTACCCTAATTGGCCAATGGTGTCAAAAGAAATGATAAAGGCATTTTCGATAACCTTAAGCGAATCAAGCTTATCGGTCTCCAAATCAGAGATCAGGTGAATGGTATCGCCGGTCATTTGGTTTTCAAGATTCCATAGAATAGGTCTTCCCAACATTTGTGTCACACCGGTTTTCTCTTCTGAGTGAATCGAATCGCACTTACCGCTCAGATCGGTCTTGTAAAACTTTGCGTTTCTGAAGGCCCTAAGAATTCGGGCTTCAGGTTTACCCGTGACCATCAGGGTGTCGCCATGTACATATAACGAGTCTTGGTCTTGTTCGACCAAACCTATAGATACAGCCCTTTTAGTGGCAAAAACTGAATCTTTGGCCTTGAAGACCTCCGCATAATGCGCTTTTATGACCCCTTTGTTAATGGTGTCGGTGACCTTGATATTATTGGTGGCCGAAGCAAATTCGGTGATTTTGTCAAAATATACGCTATCGCCCTCGATGATTCTATTGCTGTAATTGATTTTTGTATTCTTTACCCCGTAGCCTTGTTCAACCTTGGTATCATAAAAACCCCGCTCACAGTAGATTTTATAGTCTTCGCCAGTGATGGTAGAGGGGCCGTACATGTAAGCATTTTTAGAAATACGATAATAATCGAGCTGCTCAGAATCAATGATGTAATCAGGGTTGTCGATGTGTACGCTATCGCGGAACTGTACTTTCTTTATCTCCATGAAATACGTACCGATCTTACTGGTCAATACATTGACCGAGTCGACCACTTTTCCCCAAGTGTTATAAAATGACTGTTGCTGTTCACGGTTAAAGTAGAGCGTATCGGTGGTAAGGGTCATCTGCCCATCGGTAAGGTCAACATTTTCAAATGCGCGGGCCAGTTTGGTGTTGCCATCATAATCAAGCTTGCCACTGTTCATTTCGATGGAGTCGCCTTGTTGCAGCCGTACATTGCCAATCGCCCTTAATCGGTTTTCTGCGGAATAGAAAATGGCGATATCACACCAGAGGTCGGCCCCTTGGTGCTCAAACTGAACTTGGCGTTCATCGTCTTTGCTGAAAATCGATGCCCCTGGAAACTGTGTTTCATCTTTGGTGAAGTTGGCCCCATACACAATGTTGATCTCGCGACCTTGAACAGTATCTTGTCTTTGCGCATCTTGAGCTTGAAGACTTCCGATGAAGCACCATGTGATTAGATATGGAATGAGTCTATACAATCCCTAAAATTTGCCCCAAAACTAGTATTTTTTGGACGACCTGCTCAAAGATTGGGATAGATTTAATAAGTGGACAAAAACTTCAAAATTCCCGATACGTAGATTGTAAAAACTGGTTGGCTTCTTGTTCGGCGAACTTTGCGGCACTACGATCCCAATGCAAGGTCTTGTTCGGGAAGCGCCCAGCGATAACACCCAGCAAAATGGTTTCTGTCAATCGGGCGGCATATTCAAACGGAGCCGTACATTCATCCTTGCCCAGACAGGCATCTACGAACTGATGATAGTGCTTTGGACCCTCTGAAGCATAGTTTCTTATGGGTTTGCCCATATTATGTTCTTTTTCCAAAGCGGCAATTTCTTTTGAAATATCAATATATTCCCCATCCACTATCTTCATGGGTAGTTCCATAAAATGGGGCAATAGCAAACGCCCCTTTTCGCCAATGAACATAGCCCCTTGCTCGGGCAGTTTTCCTTTATCTGTCGCTTTGGTCTCCAAAGATATTTTGTCTTTGACACTTTGGTCACCTGAATCAGCTTGGTCTGAAGCTTCAGCTTCTGAACCTGGCAGTTTAAGGTCTTCATGCATTTCTGGTGCTCCCGGGCCATCATACCAAACCCATGTCAGCGTTTCCGTTGTGAAATCGGTACCTGGAAATTCATACGTGACAATATTTTTTTCGGGATACCCATAACCGTTGGGCTCTCGGCATTCATTGCGAATGGTCACCGGCACGTCCAAGGCAAGTGCGTTATAAGGGGTATCAAAAATATGCACGCCCATGTCGCCTAAGGTTCCACATCCATAGTCGACCAGTTTCCTCCAATTTCCAGGGTGGTACATCTCTTTTTTAAAAGACCTCTCATGTGAGGTGCCCAGCCAAAGGTTCCAATCCAAAGACTCGGGTACCGGATCACTGCCTTTTGGTTCTGGCCCATCATACCCCCAGTTTTTTGGCGACCAGGCCCTGACCGTATGTACTTTTCCGATGATTCCTGATTGAATCAAAAGGGTGGCCAGTTTGTAATCATAAAATGAATGTACCTGAATGCCCATTTGGGTGACCAGTCCTTTTTCTTCGGCCATTTTTTTCATGGCCCTTGCCTCAGAGACATAATGTGTCAATGGCTTTTGGCAATATACGGGCTTGTTCATTTTCATGGCCAACATCGAAGCGGGAGCATGGGTATGATCCGGGGTCGACACGATGACCGCATCTATTTCATTGGCCAACTCGTTCAACATTATTCTATAATCCGAAAAGGTTTTGGCACTAGGATGTTTTGCATGGGCAGTGGCCAAATTTTTTGAATCGACATCACAAAGTGCGACAACATCTACTTGGGGATGTGAGGAAATATCCCGTAAATCTTCGGCACCCATGTTGCCCACACCTATATGCGCGGTTCGCAAACGGTCATTCGGACCCATATTTTTTAGGATGGATGGCACCAAGGCTACGCCTACAGCACCAAGGCCACTTTTTTTCACAAATTCTCTTCGGGAAGTAGTAGTCACCATTGTCGTCTGATTTCAAAGCCATCAAATCTAAGGATAAAATTGATATCAAGCATTGTGTGGGCAGCGTATCATGCAGTATTAATGAAAGATTAGCGATAAATGGTCTGCAACCTATCTGGCCCGACAGAAACTATCTTGATGGGAATGTTCAGTTCTTTTTCCAAAAATGCAATGTAATCGTTCAGCGCAGGGGGCAGTTCCCCAGCTTTTGTAAGTTTTGTCAAATCTTTTGCCCAGCCTTTCAGTTCGGTATAGAGAGGTATGACATTCTCACCTTCTATATTGTAGGGCAAATGTTGAATGGTCTTGCCTTTGTACTGATAAGCAGTACAGACTTTAATGGTCTCAAAGCCACTCAAGACATCGGCCTTCATCATCATCAGTTCTGTGACCCCATTGATCTGTACGGTATATTTGAGTGCCACCAGATCAAGCCAGCCACAGCGCCTGGGACGACCGGTAGTAGCTCCAAATTCATTGCCCACGCGCCCCATCGTCTCACCGTCTTTGTCAAACAGCTCTGTTGGAAAAGGACCGCTGCCCACCCGAGTGGTATAGGCCTTGAAAATTCCGAGTACCTTTCCTATTTTTCCCGGGGCCACGCCCAGTCCTGTGCAAGCACCTGCCGCTGTGGTGTTTGAAGAGGTAACGTAAGGATAAGTACCAAAATCGATATCGAGCAGTGAACCCTGTGCACCTTCGGCCAATATCTTTTTATCTTCAGCCATAGCTGAGAAAATATATTGTTCACTATCGATGAATTGTAGTTTTTTTAGGGTTTTGATACCCTCTAAAAACTCCTCTTCAAGCTCTTTAAGATCGTACTGGATATCTACATTGTAAAAATCGATCATGGCCTCATGCTTGTTGGCAAGGGCACGATATTTCTTCTTCCAGTTTGAAAACTCGAGATCGCCGACCCTCATGCCATTTCGGCCTGTTTTGTCCATATAGGTGGGGCCAATGCCTTTCAGGGTCGATCCGATTTTTGCTTTTCCTTTTGCAGTTTCAGAAGCGGCATCCAACAATCGATGGGTAGGCAGTATCAGATGTGCTTTTCTTGAAATCAAAAGTTTAGAGACGATATCAATATCAAACTTGTCAAGATTATCGAGTTCTTTCTTGAATATTACCGGATCGATGACCACGCCATTGCCTACAATGTTCATGGCATTTTCATGAAAAATTCCGGAAGGGATGGTGTGCAACACGTGCTTGATACCGTCGAACTCCAATGTATGTCCGGCATTGGGGCCACCTTGAAAACGGGCGATGATATCATAGTTTTTGGTCAGAACATCAACGATTTTTCCTTTTCCTTCGTCCCCCCATTGAAGGCCGAGCAATAAATCTACCATGAAATATGTGGGTTATTTGGTTAGGTTTTCTTCTTCTTTATTTCGGGTTCCGTAAAAATATAGGGAGTGGTTGTTAATTTCGATATCAAAAACCTCTTCTATGGTCTTTTTGATAGATTGTATGCGTGGATCGCAGAACTCGATGACCTCGCCCGTATCGGTCAAGATAACATGGTCGTGCTGTCGGTCAAAATATGATTTTTCGTACTGTGCCTGGTTTTTTCCGAATTGGTGTTTTCGAACCAGTTTGCATTCGAGCAACAGCTCAATGGTATTGTAGAGCGTGGCACGGCTTACGCGATAGTTCTTGGTCTTCATTTTGATGTAGAGCGATTCAACATCAAAGTGATCGTCGCTATTGTATATTTCTTGCAAAATGGCATAGCGCTCGGGCGTTTTCCTATGGCCGTTCTCTTCAAGAAAAGTCGTGAAAACGTTCTTTACAATTTCTTGGTTTTTAGCGTTTCCCATCTGATTTTTTCTGCTTGTGGCAAAGTTACGGCGAAAAATTAAATTCTGGTGACCTTGTCGATGCCCTCAATCTGTTTTAGGTTGGCCACCAATCTTTTAAGTATAGAGTTATTCTTGACCACCACTGTGATTCTGCCCGAAAAGGTTCCGCCATCGGTACCAAAGTTCAAGTTGCGCATGTTTACATTTAGGTCATCTGAAATGACTTTGGTGATTTCGTTGACCAGGCCGAGGTTATCAATGCCCATTAACTGTATGTCGACCGTATATTCTTCTTGTGAAGAATCTATCCATTTGGCGCTGATGATACGATAGGCATAGTTTGATTGCAAGGAAATGGCATTCGGACAATTCTTCTTGTGCACTTTAATGCCGTCATTCACGCTCACAAATCCGAAGACTTCATCTCCGGGAATAGGGTTACAACATTTTGACAATTTGTAATTCAAGCGCTCTTCTTCACTACCGAAGACCAATAAATCATATTTAGAGGTGAGCTCATCTTTATCGACATCTTCAGGTATGGGTGTCTTGCGTATTTTGTTTTTGAAAAAGTTAAGGAACGAATTACTGTACGATGAGGCAAAATCTTTTATTTTCTGATTGTCGATCGAACCGATGCCCACGCGATAAAAAAGATCTAAACTGGTCTTCAATTTAAAATAGACCACCATCTTGTTGATTACATCTTCATTGAGCGTGACTTTCTGTGATTTGAGTTTTCTTCTTAAGATTTCTTTGCCCTCTTCGGCGATTTTCTTTTTTTCTTCTTTTAGGGACGACCGAATTTTAGATCTGGCCCGTGCCGTATTGGCATAATTCAACCAGTTTTGTGTGGGCTTGGCCGATTCTGAGGTGATGATCTCTACCTGATCACCACTGTTCAGTTCGGTATTTAACGGAACCAACTTGCCGTTGACCCGGGCCCCACGTGTTTTCATGCCGACTTCGGTGTGGATGCTAAAGGCAAAATCAAGGGGTGTGGCACCTTTTGGCAGTGATTTCAGTTCGCCTTTTGGGGTGAAAACAAAAATTTCTTTTGAATAGAGGTTCAATTTGAACTCTTCCACAAAATCTACTGCATTACCATTGGAAGTTTCAAGGGCTTCTTGCAATCTGTTCAGCCAGACCTCTATGCCCTGCTCTTTTTGATCGCCATGCTTGTACTTGAAATGGGCGGCATATCCCTTTTCAGCAATTTCATGCATGCGTTCACTGCGTATCTGTACCTCGACCCATTTGCCAATCGGCCCCATGACCGTGATGTGCAATGCCTCATAACCTGTTGATTTGGGTGAGGTGATCCAATCGCGTAACCGAATGGGATTAGGGGTAAAATGGTCGGTGACGATCGAATAGATTTTCCAGGCGAGAAACTTTTCGTTCTGTCGATCAGATTTGTAGATAATGCGGATGGCAAATTTGTCATATATCTCATCAAAAGACACGTTTTGTGTCTTCATCTTTCTTCTGATCGAGAAGGTCGATTTCATTCGACCCTTGATCTCATAATTCAGACCTTCTTTGTCAAGGGAGTTTTTGATGATTTTTGAGAAGTTGTCGATGTAGGCCTGCTGTTCTTCCTCTGTCTGCTCGATTTTACTTTGTATGTCTTGATACACCTCGGGTTCGGTATATTTGAGGCTGAGGTCTTCCAAAGCGGTCTTGATGTTGTATAACCCGATTCTGTGGGCCAATGGGGCATATATGTACAAGGTCTCTGAGGCCATTTTGACCTGTTTGTCCTCAGGCATGGCATCGAGGGTGAGCATATTGTGGTAGCGGTCGGCGATTTTGATGATAATGACCCGAACATCATCGTGCAATGTCAATAGCATCTTTCTGAAGTTCTCGGCCTGCTGACTTATATCTTTGTCTTTTTTTAGATGCGCGATTTTGGTCAGTCCGTCGACAATTCGAGCAATGGTCTCGCCGAACATGCGTTCGATATCGTCAAGGGTATAAGGGGTGTCTTCGACCACATCGTGAAGTAGGGCAGAAGCGATCGAAACTGCATCGAGCCCGATTTCTGAGGCCACGATTTTAGCTACCGCTATGGGATGAAAGATATAGGCCTCACCAGATTTTCGCCGTTGGTCTTTGTGGGCGTCAACGGCCACGTCAAAGGCAGAGCGTATCATTTTCTTGTCTTTCGCAGACAAGGTCTGATAGCTGATGCGCAACAACTCTTTGTATTGCTTCGCAATCTCTTTGTTCTCTTTTTCTATGGCCGCCTTTGTCATCGTATATTAAAATTACGGCAAACTTTAAACTATACCAACAAAAATTATGCCCTTAGGTTGCGGATACGTTCTTTTAACGGAGGGTGCGAATAGTGTACAAAAACATAAGCGGAATGCGGATTTAGGTTGCTCAAATTGTTCTTTGAGAGCTTTTTCAAAGAGGTTACCAACGGATTTGCCGCATAGGTGTTTTTGGCATAATCATCGGCCTGAAACTCAAATTTTCGAGAGAGATGGTTCATGATCAATCCGGTGAGCTGCGAAATCGGACTGTACAGCAAAGCAAATCCAATAAATGCCGCATGATAACTGGGCAGTGAAACCCCAATGGCAAATGACATTTCAGGGGTATTGATGAAAATCGAGAGAATGTACAGGGTGAGTCCTGTCAATGTGACAGAAGACAAAAGGTTGTAGATGATATGGTTTCGTTTGTAGTGCCCCACTTCATGGGCAAGAACGGCCACTATTTCATCTTCGTTCAAATCATGAATAAGGGTGTCGTAGAGTGTCACCCGTTTTTCTTTGCCCAATCCGCTAAAGTAGGCATTTGCCTTGGTAGAGCGTTTTGAACCATCAATGACGAATATGTTCTTAAGCTCGAAACCCACCTTTCGGGCATAGTTTTCAATGGAATTTTTTAAGCTCCCATCTTCCAATGGGGTTTGTTTGTTGAACAAGGGAACGATCAACCTACTGTAGAAAAGGTTGATGAACAGCATGAAAACTGAAATAAGCCCCCAGGCATAAAGCCAAAACCCATCACCTGTTTTCTCGATGAACCAAATGACCAAGGCCAATAACGGGCCACCGATTATAGCGGTCAGTACCCAGCCTTTCAGCAAATCGATAAAAAACAATTTTCGGGTGGTTTTATTGAAGCCAAACCGTTCTTCAATTACAAAGGTGTTGTAATAACTGAATGGAATGGAAATCAGGCTGTTGGCCAAAAAAATGATGCCGAAGAACAGTAGTGCCATGAGTATGGGACCATTTGCGATAGCCCTTACCAATTGATCGACCCACTCGAAACCGCCTAAAAGTAAAAAAAGCAAGGTGGCGATCAATGCAAAAGTATCACTGATCAGGCCAAAACGATAGTTCACCTTTTTGTAGGCTTGCGCTTTTGTGTATTCTTCTTGGTCAAAGACATCGTTCAGTTCAAGGGGTATGGGTTCGTCAAACTTTTTGGCGTTGAGATATTCGAGCAAGAATTCGATAAGAAATTGCACCACCAAAATGGCGATGATGGCCCAGAAGAGGAAACTTTTGTCCATAAAAATTAAAATCCGCGCTGTCGCTTTGCCTCAAAGATAAGTATTGCGGCAGATACCGACACGTTCATGGAATCTATCTCACCCTGCATCGGAATTATTAGGTTTTGATCAGCACTTTCAAGCCATGTTTGCGTCAGTCCTGTAGATTCTGCCCCCACCACAATGGCCGAGGGGGGCACGAAATCAACGGTCGCATAGTGTTTTGAGGCTGTCAGTGCCGCACAATACATGTTGATACCATTTACTTTTAGAAAATGGATGATCTCTTCTGAAGTGCCCACGCCCACTTGGGTCGTAAACACACAGCCAATACTAGAGCGGATGACATTGGGGTTGTAGAGATCTGATTGTGGATTCGCGACCAGTACCGCATCTATGTTCGCTGCATCGGCGGTTCGCAATAAGGCACCCAGATTGCCTGGCTTCTCAGGACTTTCGGCCACCAAAATCAAAGGATTTTTAGATTGAAAACGTATGGTTGACAGACCATGTTCCTTTACCTTGGCAATGGCCATTATGCCCTGTGTGCTGCCCCTATAGGCCAGCTTTTCATACACCTGTTTCGACAGTCGGGTACTAAGATGCTTAGATAGTTCAATATCTAAATCTTCTTCAGAAACAATCTCCGGACAAATCAACAACATGTCGATTTCATACCCCCCCTTGAGCGCCAGTTGTAGCTCGCGCCGCCCTTCAATGACAAATCGCTTTTCTTTTTTTCGAGACCTTGATTTTTGCTTCAGTGATAAAACCTGTCTGACCAAGGGGTTTTGGGGGCTTGTAATGACTTTTTGCTCTGGCATGACCCAAAAATAAGGGAAACTGTAAACATTCAACTATCTTGGCGACAAACCACAAAACAATTGACGAACCATGAAACAATTCTCCTTTCTTTTGGTATTGGCCCTTTTTTTGGCCTGCGGTGAACAGCCCAAAAAGAATGATAAAACAGAATCGGAAACTACCGTTGAGGTCGTCGAAGCGGTGAACGACTATCCGGAAGCGTTGCACAAGATTTTCAATGCCCACGGTGGAATCGATCTCTGGAAAAGACAGCGGACCCTTACTTTTGAAAGGCCTATGCCAGAAGCACCGGAAACCCATACCATCGATTTATACACCCGAAAAGACCGTATCGATACGCCCAAGTTTTCGATGGGGCATGATGGCCGACAGACTTGGCTGCTTGATGGTGACAGTGCGTACAAGGGCAATGCCGATTTCTATCATAACCTGATGTTCTATTTCTATGCCATGCCGTTTGTCATGGCCGACGATGGCATCAACTATGGCGAGACGACCCCCCTTGAATTTGAGGGCAAGACATATCCTGGTATTGCCATTACCTATAATGACGGGGTAGGTACCTCGCCCAAAGATGAATACTATATCCACTATGATGCCGATACCCATCAAATGGCCTGGTTAGGCTACACGGTGACCTATCGCACGGGTGAAGATTCCAATGATATCAGATGGTTAAGATATGAATGGGGCGTCTTTAACGGCATTACCTTGCCTCAATCGATTTCATGGTACAATTATGAAGGTCGTGATATCAAAGATTTGCGCACCAAGATAGTTTTTGAAAACACTGAGATTTCAGAAAACCGGAAACCGACGGGCTTTTATGGGAAACCCGAGGGGGCCGTCTATGTGGCTTCCAACAAACAATGACGGGTTTCGTGTGGACCTGGGCGAGGTCGAAGGTAGATCGAATGACAACTAGTGATGACTAAATATTATCACCGGTTATTTTTCACTCGATTTCAAATTCACCCAATACGGGTAATGCTTTATTCTGAAAGTCAAATAATGCTTGATTTTCCCAAGGCGAGGCATCGGTGGCTTGAGAACCCTTCCAGGCAATTAGTTCGGCACCCCAATAGCAGAACCCAATGCCATTTTTTACTTCTTTGGCCAGCGTTTTGATTTTTTTGATGAAGTGGCGCTGACCTTCGACCGATGCCGGATAATCGGGCAAAATCAACTGGTCATCCAAACCAACTATATTGTTTGTCCAATCATTCCAATCAAGGGTAAAGGGATAGGCGGTCTCTGCGATTAAAATTTCCTTATCATGGGCCTCACTTAAAGACCGCATTTTGGTTTTGAGGCTTTCCAAAGATTTTCCATGCCAAATCGGATAATAAGATAGGCCTATGATATCATAATCAATAGTGGTCATTTGGTTGAAAAACCAATCAGAATTTTCAATACCGGCGAAATGGATGATGATTTTGGCAGTATCTGAATTTGCCCTCGTTGCGGCAACCCCTGAATGTAATAGTTCTTTAAATTGCTGGTAGTTGTTTGTGATATGACCGTACGGATGGAGAAATCCGGTATTGATTTCATTGCCGATTTGAACGTAGCTTGGGCTTATTTCATGTACTACTTTTTCGGTATAGTTGTAGACGCTGTCTTTTAAAGAAGCAAAACTGATGCCTTCCCATTCTGATGGCACATTTTGCTGGCCGGGATCGGCCCATGTATCGGAATAATGAAGGGTCAGCCAAATCTTGAATCCATGCGATTTTAGTGTTTGGGAAAACTGTTTTACTTCGTCAAAGCCAGAATGTTCGGTACTTGGGTTTACCCAGATTCTCAATCTGACCGTATTTATTCCGTTTTCTTTTAGGATGTTTAAAAAATCGCTCCGATTTCCCTCTTGGTCATAAAATATTGGATTTGAACGCGATATTTCAGGATACCTTGAAATATCGACGGCAGAAATGAATTCAGATTTTGTGTTTTCTGGGGTCGTAATAGTTTCATCACCCTTGTCACAAGAAATTACAACGAAAAAAAATAGCACTATTCGAATTGTTCTGTTCATCCCCATAACTACTGGCAACGGTAAAGTATATGCAAAGTAGGCAATTGTGTGTCTCAAACATATCAAACCAGAAAAACTTTTAAATGAACCACAGCTTTTGAAGTACTACTGTCATATCGATGTTTGCATATATGTCATCAACGGCCGGCATTGTGTTTCGAGAGAATTGAATATGATTTTATGGCCATTTATTATTTGAATCATTTTTCAGGGCACTCATTTTGTTTGTACGCTTTTTCCAACTTGCTTTTGATCAGTTCTTTTTCACATTCCTTGTTCGCAAACTCAATGGCTTTGTCTAGGTATTCTATTTCTTTGTCAATAGTATTGTTCATATGATAAAGTTCAGCTAACAAACAGAAATAGTGGTGGTTATCTTTTAATTCCAATTCATGTGCTTCTTGAATGGCCTTATCAATTGAACTCGCCCGAGCAAGGGCATATACCCGGTTCATAGCTATGACAGGTGAATATTCTATGGTGAGTAATTTATCGTACAACTGTACTATATTATACCACTTTTCTTTGGTTTCTTTTGTATGCCAATAAGCAATTGCAGCTTCAAGATGATACTTGGTGACAACATTTCCTGTTGCTGAACGGTTAAGATATTTTTTCCCTTTTTGGATTAGGTCTTTGTTCCATTGTCTTTTATCCTGTTCACGATACAAAAGATTACCGCCTTGTCCTGAGGTCCTTGCGTCCAGTCTAGAAGCATGGAAACACATTAAGGCCATAAGGGCATATATTTTTGGCTTCGGAAAGATGTTTTGCCCTGACAGGAAAAGACCGAGTCGCATGGCTTCCCAGCATATTTCATGTCGGATGTTTTTTTCATTGACACTGCTGTAATATCCTTCATTGAATAGCAGGTAGATGACCCTTAGCACATTATCAAGTCTAGAAACATATTGGTTCGGTGTGAGATTTATTTCAATTTGCTTACGTTCTTTGATCAGTTTTTTTGCCCTATATATTCTTTTATTGATTGTTTCCTTATTTGACAAAAGTGCCCTGGCAATCTCTTCAATGGTAAAACCACATAAAATTCTTAAAGCAATACAAAGCTGGGATTCTCTATTGAGTTCAGGGTCACAGAGCACAAAAATCATCTGAAGCTGACTATCTTCGATTATTTTGTCGGTAATCTCAATACGGTTGATTTGTTGCTTTTCAGCACCTATTTCAGGAACGATTTTTTCCTCATAGATTTTTTTTCTTCTGTAGTGCTCGTACAATAAATTCTGTGCCACTTTTCTGAGCCAGGCTTTTGGGAATTTGGGGACGCCCTTATGGGACCATGCTTTCATGGCCCTGAGAAACGTATCTGATACAATGTCTTCGGCCAGTTGTAGGTCGGTCAATCCGTAATAATTGCAGAGTACAGCAACCAAGTTGCTGTACTCAGACTTAAATATCCCAGAAAGTTGCCTATTGTCCATACTGTATTTTACAGCCAAATGGAATATTACATTCCATCAAAAATCATGATGTCCCTAACTTCTACTTTTCCGCCACTGCTTAATACGGGGCAACCATTGCCAAGTTGGATGGCTTCTTCAATAGAATCTGCCGAGACGATAATGAAACCTCCCACGATTTCCTTGATTTCTGCATACGGACCATCCGTAATGGATCCATCTGAATGCATGGTTTTTCCCTCAAAGCCCAGCGCTTCTCCCGGATTTTGGAGTTTGCCCTGTGCCTCGATTTTTTCCATCCAATCTTGCCATGCTTTGACTTCGTCCTGTATTTGATCGGGAGTAGGGTTAAAATCGGGATCGGGTTCGCTGTGGAACAGCATCATAAAATTTTTCATGTCTTTTGTTTTAAATGAATGTATACTAAAGGTTCATCTACATAATGATTGAAAACTTGGAAATTGGACAACAATTTAATTTTTTGTCTTTGACCGAACAACTATGATTCGATATGGCTACCACTATTTTGTTGCCTTCTTGCCACCAAAGGTGAGTTCATGCCATTTCTGTTGTTTTACTCTATATGTGATAGGTCTTCTCCGAGATTTCTATTCTGATTGAGTGCTTCGATGGCGGCCATTTCCTCTTCGGTCAATTCAAAGTCGAATATTTCATAATTCTGAAGGATTCTTTTCTGCGTTACCGATTTAGGAATAACGGCAACGCCTCTCTGCACAAGCCATCTCAAAGTGATTTGAACAGCAGATTTTTGATGTGCTTCACCAATAGCCATCAATTGGGGGATTTCGAGTACTTGCCCCATCATAATGGGTCTCCACGCTTCTACTTGAATTTTATGGGCATTTGCAAATTTTAGCAATTCGTTTTGACTTAAGTGCGGGTGCATTTCAACTTGATTGACTGCGGGAACTATACCGGAATGCTCCATCAGATCTTCTAGTTGTGCCATGTTGAAATTACATACCCCAATTGCTTTTGCCTTGCCGCTGGAATAAATTCGTTCCATGGCCCTATATGTTTCTTTGTATTTAGATTTAACTGGCCAATGAATCAAGTATAGGTCGACATAATCTGTTTGCAATTGTTTTAAACTTTGTTCAAAGGCAAATAGGGTTTTATCATATCCTTGTTCTGTGTTCCAGACCTTGGTTGCAAGAAATATGTTCTTTCTAGGCACCTCACTTTGCCTTATGGCCCATCCGACTCCTTTTTCATTTTGGTAGGCTGAGGCAGTATCTATTTTTCTGTATCCCGATTTGAGAGCCGTGATTACCGCATTTTCAACTTCACCGTCATTTTTTGCGAAAAGAACCCCTAGACCTATGGATGGCATTTTCAACCCATTGTTGAGCGTGAAAACTATTTCATTGTTAGATGGCATATTGATGTTTATCTTGATAATGGCGTATAATGACTTGGTTATGGGCAATAGTACCCGAAAGAGTACTATTGTTTATGGGTTTTGTTGGCATTACGTAAAGTATGCTTTTACTGATAGAAATGCCCCAAGAAACAGTATGAACAACAAAAGAATGTTGGTAGCTGCATTTTTCTTGAGTTGTGGAGTTTTGGGAAAGAACATTCGAATTGAACCAGACAGTACCAATAACCAACCGATCAAGGTGATTGCCAACTCCCAATTCAATGTCCATAAGTTGTGGATTCGAACGATAATTATTCCCAAGGTCAGCAGTAGAAGTCCATTTAAGTAGACCACAGTTGGATGTACATCTTTCCAAATTTTAAAATTGAGATGTTCAGATATGGCCAAGATCATTAAAATGGGTCCGATTATCCCAGCTATTGTTAAAGAGAGCTCCATGTATCGTTTTAGGTTATTGCCAACGGTCTCGTATAACCATCAGTTACGGGTTTATATGTTTTGCTTTCCGGTCTAGAACTACGGTTAAACGTTGTCGGCTGTTGTTATTTTTTTCAGAAAATCTAACTGTTTGGAAAAAACTTCCGGAGGCTCTTTAATTACAGCATCTACAATTTGATTAATGTATTCTTTAAATTCTGGTGTGAAACCGCCGGCAGGATTATTATTCCACCAATCTCTGGTGCCAGGGCATCGAATCCACCACTGTACGCCTTCATTCCATGCATTCCATAGTTCATCGTCTATATGCCCTCTTTTCCATTTTCTAAATCCTAATTCAAGTTGAACAAATAGGTAATAAAGATAACTGGTAAACCTAAAGTATTCTTTGGTTTTTAATCTGGAAGAGCTTGATAGCCCAGCTGCAATTATTTGTGACAATTCACTTTCTGTTGCCAATAATTTGATGAAATCGGCGCGTTCTTTGGTAATTTTATCCATCGATTCTTTAATGGATTGTTTTCGGGTTTGTCTTATTTCAATTCCCAAATGGACAAGAGAAATAACAACTGCTATCGCAGCAATTATCTCAGCGATAAAATAAGTGCTTACTGTTTCCATTTTAGTTGATAATCTAATTACGGCCAACGGTCTCCTACATGATTTGTGGTTACGTTCGAAACCTAGCCGTTGATGGTTTATTGGTTGAAGTTAACGAAAAGCAGCTATAAATTATAGCCCATGTTGGGCGCAGTTTTTTCCGCCCGGGCTATAAGTCATTCAGCAACTGTTGATTTCAAGAGAAGTCTATTTGGGCAAACTTGCTCAAAAGTCCTTTTTCGGGTTTACTCTCTCAACTAAAATAGCATTAAAACGGAGGTCGAATTCCTCAGTTCCGCTTTCAATTTTTGTTGAACGTACAAAATCCTCAATTTCTCTCCCGAGTTCAGTTTTGTCAAAGGTCAATAGACTGTCTAGATAATATTTTCCAATTACACTTCGTACACCGGATCTAACTATCGCCTTTGCTATCTGCTGGTTATTCTGATTATTTCACGATTCGATGATACCAGATAGCAATTGGTCTGTTGCTATTTCTTTCCGTTGGCTTTTTTATTTTTTAGTCTGAACCCAAAAACAGGTAGCTCTCCTTGCATAAAATCTAAATCATCTGACCTTTTGAACCCAAGCCCTTCATACATTCCCCAAGCGATTTTCATCGCCTTTGTTGTATGAATAATGATTTGTTCTGAGTCAGATTTTTTTCCTCTGCTTATACATTCAACAGTTAGCTCTTTTCCTAAGCTTAGACCCCTAAATTTAGGATCTACGGCTAAAAGTCTGAACCCGCAAGCGTTTTTTTCTTTTGTGGCGGTTCCGCCAGAACCATAATCTTTCATGTCTTTAAAATACACGACCGCACCGCCTACGTCTCCTTGTTTTGAAACCGCGACTATAAGCTCAATATTTGGGTTTTCTGTTAGATTTCCAACATTCTCAAGCATTTCATAGTATTTCGGTTGCTCTTTGATATTGGGGAAGCCTTCTAATGAAGAATAGACCTGGACCATAAGTTTACCAATCTCTTCAAATTCTTCTTGTTTGGCATTTCTCAATGTAAAACCATAGTAGTTCTTAAGAACATTTTTCTTAAATGATTTTTTGCTTAAATCGTTATTTACTTTTTCTAAGGATTGAAGAAAGTTATTTCCTTCAATGTCAAAAAGACTTTTTAGTTCTGAGGAAAATGATTCCCAAATGGACTCTAATTTAGGCTTTAGAGCTTCGCCTTTGGCTGTCAATTTGAACAGTTTGGATCTTTTGTCGTCTGGGTTCACTTTGATTTCTGCCAAATCTTCTTTCTCAAGTTCTTTCGCTACATTTTTAACGGTAATTCTTGAATAAGAAATTCTATCGGTAATCTCCATTACGCTCAATTGTCTGCTGCTGTAAGCAATGGTATGATAAATTGGAAACCAACTTGATTTAAAGTTTAAGCCAATTGAATGGTACACATCGTCACCTTCAAATTGCAGCTTTTCGTAAACTCGTCTCATTTGTGAGCCAATGGAGAGGTAGCCCAAATCTTTTAATTTGTCGTCCACTTTTTATGATTTATGAAACATATTTCACAAATATATGAAATTACTTTCATAAATTAAGGTTCCCAGCTTGAAGATAGCGGTGTTGGCTATAATCCCTGCCTTTCGGCTGACAGGTCGTCGTGAAATCATTTATGGCATTATTTTCCTTTTAAAGGTAACCGGCCGCGGGCATATTTCACCATCTTGGTTCAAAAACCGTATTTGCGATCATAGCCGATCAGCAATCCGACCACGGCATTATAGCTTTCGATGCCCTTTTCTTGGTTATTGACCTTTAAAAAAGCATTGAAAGCGGATTTGAAAATGGGCTCGAACGGATTTTGATAGGCCTGCCAAAAAGAAACCAACTCTTGATAGTTTTTTCTGACCCCTTTATTCAGACTTCCATAAAGTTCATCGAAGGTTTCAGGATCGGTAACTGATAGTTCTGAAAGGCAATAGGCTAGGGCATGGGTACATGAAGCATATTGAAAATAGGAATCTTCATTTCTAGAGGTGACCAAAAACCCGATAAAATTGGTGGCATCTTCTGCAGAGTAGCCGATTTGGTGACCTACTTCATGACCACTGATGGACGGTAGTCGAAAAAGGGGTACTTTGGCATTGACCTGTGCCTCATTGGTAAATGGGTTCAGATACCCACCATACCCCATATAGGTCAAGGGTATGCTATAAATGGATGATTTGAGACTACGGGTCTTATATTCCAATAATGGATGCTCTTTTTTGATTTGTTGATAGCCCAAATAGGTCTTATTGTAGATTTCTCCTGTCGAATAGGGAACCGAAACCGATTGGGTACTGTCTTTCGTAATCTGCATGTGGAGTGAATTTGCTCTTTGAACGAGTTTGTCGCTGATCGCTTCCAGTGCGGCGGGCGTATAATCTGTGGTAATGCCCAATTTTTCCTCAATCGGAATCCGATAGTAGTTAAGGCCCCACAAGAGGTGAAAAGCAAAATAGACTATCGAAAATACCGTGAAAACATTCCGAAGAAAAAGGAGAGGTTTTTTTAAGATGGATTTCCAATGGAGATAGAGATATCGAATGGCCATGATGGCTAAAGCCGTGTACAGCAGATCCCCAAAAGAAAAAGGAATCCACCCGAACAACATCCGCAGAAAACGTGAAATAAGCGGATAGATTCCTTCACTGTAATACTTTTCGACCCAATCGGGATGCCCTGCCAGCCACTTCACCAATAGAATTTGGGGCAGTAGGGCCAAGGCGATTCCATTTTTAAGTTTAGGGCTCACATTTATTGGGCAATATCGGTGATCTCTAAATCAAAAACCAATGTTGAACCACCGGGTATGGGGCCATAATCACGGTCACCGGTACCCAGATGGGGAGGTAAAAATAATCGCACCTTATCCCCGACCTTCATAGTGAGCATTCCTTCCCTAAAACCAGGGAACAATTGTGCTTCAGGACTATATAGCATCGGGGTAGGTCGGTACCCTCCTTGGTCTCTTAGCCTTAGGTTTACCTTTTCGAATTTTTCGGCAACTTCCAACAAATTAGAATCAAAAAGTTCACCATCAGCCATTAACCAGCCCGCATAGTTGACCAATACTTTTTGACCGATTTTGGGCTGCTCTCCAGAACCTTCCTTCAACTTCAAGATTTTTAATCCTGAATCTGTGGTCTCTGCATTTTCTATCTGGGATTGAAAATCAAAAACCAAATCCTCCTTACGTTTTTTCATCGCGGCAATGGCTTCTTCTTCCTCGGCGAAATAATCGGCCATGACCTGAATGGCGTCAAACTTTTTGGCGTTCCTTCCGTTACGAATGATCTCTACCTTTTTCATCACCACATCGACCTCAGGTTTGTCTTGAACCACTGTCTTTGTGTTTGCGATTGAATCGACCACCTCAATACCTTTTATCACCTCGCCGAAAACGGTATGCTTGCCATCAAGCCAGGGGGTTGCCTTGTGGGTAATGAAAAACTGGCTTCCGTTGGTTTTAGGGCCAGAATTTGCCATGGACAAAAGTCCTTTTTTGGCATGCTTCAAGGTATCTACAAACTCGTCCTTGAACTTGTAGCCGGGGTTGCCCCTTCCCGTTCCCTCGGGGTCGCCTCCTTGGATCATGAAATCTTTTATGACCCGGTGAAAGACAAGTCCGTCGTAATACTTTTTCTCTTTGTACCTGTCATCGACAAAAGGGCTATTGCCCTCGGCCAATGATACAAAGTTGGCCACGGTCACAGGAGTTGCCTCATGGTACAGTTTTACTACAATTTCTCCTTTGCTGGTCTGTATATCGGCAAAAATGCCATCACCCAAATCAGCATATTTACTTGACTTGCATGCCGTAAAGAACACTGTTAGGGTCAATAGATAAAGAAATCGGTTCTTCATTCGTGTTTATTTGTTTTGATTAATACTACTTTGTTGTTTCTTGATTTCATGTATTTCAATCGTTGACCGTATTGGGGTCAAGGGTGCGATTTTGTTGTTGTCGCCATGATAGCCATAACCTAGTGAAGAGGGAAAAAGAAAAGCCGCCCTTTCACCTTCCTTCAATAGTTTTACGGCATACCTTAGTCCAGGAAAAAGTTGCTGCTTGTCTACAATGTAGGGCACCAGACCAATTTCTTCTTCGGTATAAATGGTATCATTGGCCATGGTCACTATATTGTATGACAACAGAAGCCCATCTTCGGGCCGGGGTAGGTAGGTGGCGGTATCATTCTTTTTTTGGTATTGGAACCAAAAGCCAGAAGCACTTTGGTGATAATCGTTGGCCGTATCTTTTTCGATAATACGTCTGATGAGCGCTTCTTCTTGAGCAAGTATTTTTTTGTTTCGCTCGACCGTTTCGGTAAAAAAACTACCAGATTTCACTTTGACCGGACGCCTAGGTTCTGGCTGTTTGCATGATGTTATCGCCAATAATAGAACGAGAGTGATCATTGACCGTTTCATACAGCAAGTTTTTTTTGGTATTGGGGCAGAAGACCGGTAAACTTTTCAACGGTCTCATTCATAGAGATATTGCTTTTGCCACCTGCAGCATTGGTGTGCCCCCCACCATTGAAATGCTCTCTTGCGAATTCATTTACCGAAAAATCTCCTGTAGACCTAAACGATATTTTAATAATACCCTCGTCTTTGTTTTCGATAAAGATTGCCGCAAATTTTATGTTCTCAATGGTCAGGCCATAATTCACAAAACCCTCGGTATCTCCTTTTTTAAAAGCATGCATATCCAATTCAGCCTGTGTCAAGGTGATGTAAGCGGTATGGTATTGCCCAATGATGACCATGTTTTTTAGTGCAAGCCCCAGTAAACGCAAACGGTTTGCAGAATTGGTATCGAAAACCTTTTGGTGTATCTGCATATTATCGGCCCCCTTATCGATGAGGTCGGCCACCACACGGTGTGTTCGGCTTGTAGTGCTTGAAAACTTGAACGAACCCGTATCGGTCATGATACCTGCATATAAACAAGAGGCAATTTCTTTTGAAATCGTATCACTTTCACCCAAATACTCGATGAAATTATACACCATTTCACAGGTAGAGCTCATGGCGACATCTGAGTAGGTAACCGTAGCATAATCAGCGGGTTGTTGGTGATGGTCGATCATCACAAAATCAACAGATGAGTTTTTCAGAATAGGCTCAAGCTGGCCGGTTCTCGAAAAATCGTTGAAATCCAATGTAAAAATAAGATCGGCTTTTTCAAGAGCGGTAACGGCCTGGGCATTTTCTTTTTCAAAATTGAGTATTTCATCATTGCCGGGCATCCACTTCAAGAATTTTGGATAATCGTTGGGCACGATGACCTTTACGTTGAATTCTTTCTGTTTCAAAAAATGGAAGAGGCCCAAACTCGACCCAATGGCATCACCATCAGGGTTTTTGTGGGGTACAATGACAATGTTAAGGGCTTTGGAAAGTAGCGACCTTACGGTCGAAATATCCGCTTCGTTCATGGGCGCAAAGATACAATAATATAACATTGACGGTTTGGGGCAATGAAGTATTTTTGAAATGAAAACCACTTCGCATGAACCGATTTTTGACATCACTTGTTATGGCCCTTGTGTTGTTGGGCTGCAAATCGACCAAGAAATCAACAGATACCCCTTTGGTCACCCCCAAAAAGAAAAGTCAATCACAATTTGTTATCGCCTTCGGGTCTTGCAATAAGCATGATTTGGCCAATCGGTTTTGGGATGATATAGTAAAGATGAAACCTGATGTTTGGATTTGGGGCGGAGACAATATCTATGCCGACACCGATGATATGGCCAAATTACGAGCGATGTATACCCTACAAGAGAAGGTGGACCACTATGCCGAACTTTCGAAAAATGTTGAGGTTATCGGCACTTGGGATGACCACGACTATGGACTAAATGATGGAGGGGCCGATTTTTCGGAACGGGATGGTAGCCAACAGGCCTTTCTAGATTTCATGGGGGTGCCCAATGATAGTCCGCGACGAGATAGGAAAGGTATCTATACAACACATAGGTATACGGTCGGTAATAGATCCATCAAAATTTTGGTTTTGGATACCCGTTTTTTCAGAACGGGCTTGACCAAAGATCTCGATCCGAACAAGAGGTACCGACCCAATGATTATGGAGAGGGTACCCTGTTGGGCAAAGCCCAATGGCAATGGCTTGAAAGTGAATTGGCACGATCAAGGGCAGATTTCAATGTCATTGTCAGCAGCATTCAATTTTTGTCGAGTGAGCACACCTTTGAAAAGTGGGCAAATTTTCCGCATGAGGTAGATAGAATGAAAAAGCTTATTGTCGAATCTGGTGCCAAGGGCGTCATTTTTCTTTCAGGTGACCGCCATATCTCAGAATTTTCAAAAATGGATATGGATGGGCTGCCCTATCCTTTGATCGATTTCACCAGTAGTGGACTGACACATTCGTACACCAATTTTTCTGGAGAGCCGAATACATATCGGGTGGGTGAGGTGGTTGCAACGACCAGTTTTGGTTTGGTCATACTTGATTTAGAGGCCCATACGGCTTTTTTTCAGATGATGGATGAAAAAGATGTGGTGTTACAGGCGATCATGCAGCAATACTGACCTTGTGGGTTGGCTTAAAAAGCGTACTTTTGCGCAAAATTTTTAAAATGTCAGGAAACCGGACCTTTACCATGATAAAGCCAGATGCCGTTGAGAACGGCTACATTGGTGCCATCTTAGAAAAAATAACGGCTGCAGGCTTTAAAATCGTAGCCATGAAATATACGCAGCTAAGCAAAAGGGATGCCAGGGAATTCTATGCCATTCACAGAGAACGTCCATTCTTTGGTGAACTGGTCGATTTTATGACCCGGGGGCCTATAATTGCCGCGATTCTTGAAAAAGATAATGCCGTTGATGATTTCAGGGCGCTGATCGGTGCTACCAACCCACAGCAAGCCGCTGAGGGCACCATTCGAAAGCTATACGCCACTGATATTGCAGAAAATGCGATACATGGTGCCGACAGTGATGAAAATGCGGCTATAGAGGGCGCTTTTCACTTTTCAGGAAGGGAAATTTTTTAGTCAAATAATCGGAATATAAAATTGAAGCCACTTTAAAAGTGGCTTTTTTTATCGTAGCACCAGTTTTTTGACGATTTCTTTCCCCAATTCTTCATTGAGCATCGCGATGATCTTTGACTTGCCCAAGCTAAGCTCTTGTCTGAGCACAGAAGAAGAAAGGGAAACGTACAAGGTGTCGTTTATCAAATCGACCGAAGTGGTATAGTTGTTCACCCCATTGCCCATAAGACTTGTCCATGCATTGCGAACATCGACTTTGTTCATGCCCTTTTGCAGTTTGTTCTCAACGATGAATTCTTTCAGGGCATCTGCAAGACTTAAATGTTCGTTTTGTCGTTTTGCCATCATTCTGTGATATTCAACGCTTCATAGCGTTTATATGTATAGATTAGGTTCGCTTCATTGGCCACTGAGAAACCGTTTTCTGAAATCGCTACCAATGTTTCTTGCCATTCGCTCAAGCCGGTGTCATAATTGAGAATATACCCTTTTGAGGTGGGTTCGATCGTAAAAAATTCAGCATCATCAGTGGTTTCAAAACTCCCATCCAATTTTGGATACACTTTTTTTCTGAACCCTTTCTTATCATCGAGTTCAATATAGTCAAGGGTCAAGCTTGATCGGTATTCTTTGGTGCTTCCATCAGAAAACACGACTTTTTCAATTTCCCAATACCCGTTGAGCAGTGTAAGCTCGCTTTCGGAAACCGATGAACCACATCCGAACAAAAAGAGCAACCCGATCCACCAAAACCTTCCCATTTTACAAGTTAAATATTTTATAGCGTTGGTGAATTTTTTTAACGACCTTTTCAGTACGTTCGGCATGGGTGTCACTGATAAAGATTTGGCCAAAATCATCGTTGTCGACCAGACCCACAATTTTGGCCACACGATGTTCGTCAAGCTTGTCAAAAATATCATCCAATAAAAGAATGGGTGTGGTGCCGGCCTGCTGTTTGATGAAATAAAACTGCGCTAGTTTCAAGGCGATCAAAAATGACTTTTGCTGGCCTTGGCTGCCAAACTTTTTTATGGGGTGGCCCTTGATACAGAAAGCCAAATCGTCTTTGTGTATGCCGGCACTGGAATATTGAAGGGCACGGTCTTTCTCTAAGGCTTCTTTTAAAAGGGGCAATAGGTCATTCTCAAAAAGTTGACTTTCATAGGTCAAAGAAATGTCCTCCTCTTTATTGGCAATGGCCAGATATTGTTGCTGAAAAATAGGGATGAAGCTTTCTAAAAATTGCTTCCTTTTCTTGAATATTTCTTGCCCCAATAGCGATAGTTGTTCGTCATAAATTGAAAGTGCCCTATCATCAAAAGTGCGGTTGAGGGCAAAATATTTCAACAGCGCATTGCGCTGGGCCAGTACCTTGTTGTACTTGATAAGGGATTGCAAA
The DNA here is from genome assembly GCF_021534965.1 of Muricauda sp. SCSIO 65647. NCBI lineage: Bacteria > Pseudomonadati > Bacteroidota > Flavobacteriia > Flavobacteriales > Flavobacteriaceae > Allomuricauda > Allomuricauda sp. SCSIO 65647. The sequence goes on along the minus strand of NZ_CP091037.1, from coordinate 341,492 downwards.
TACCCTTTGTCAGATTGCGAAATGACCCCATCGACAAATTTACGGCGTGTGTCACTTCCCTCTATGATCAGGTCACGGTCAGCGGGCGAGATAATGACCAGTGGCAAAAAACCGATATGGTCTGAGAACTTTTCATAGGGTTTACCGTTTCGCTTGATGACTTTTTTTTGTCCTTTTTTAAAGCTACAGACCACTTTTTCTTCTCTTTGATTTTTTTTGAACAACCCCTCAATGACGAAAAAATCTTGGCCATGCTTGATGTTTTGGGTCGAAACGGGGTTGAAATAACTCTTTCCGAATGATAGATGGTAAATAGCGTCCAAGATATTGGTCTTTCCCACACCATTTTCACCCACCAAACAGTTGATGGTCGGTTCAAATTCAAAATCGATCGAAGAAAAATTTTTGTAATTAACTAAGGATAAATGCTTTAAAAACATAAAGATGGTTCTCGAAAAGTAGGCATCGTTATCATGCCCGTACCGATAAGGCGTTCAAAAATAAAGAATATTTGCCTTTAGGTTTTGGATAAAAACTTTATTTTTGCGCGATAATTGAATGAAGGATGGCGACATACAAAAAGCGGGGCTATAAACCTAAAGATAAGCGAGAAGAAGCCGCATTGGAACAGCAAGAGAGTACTACGGCAGAAGTATTTTCAACGTTGGATCAAAGTGCCTCGAAGACCGAGGCCTGGGTCTCGAAAAACCAGAATTACATTCTTGGGGGCATCATTGCCATAGCACTTGGTGTTCTTGGCTATCTGGCCTATGGAAGGTTCATTCAAGAGCCCAAAGAGGCCACTGCTTCGAACGAACTATACTATCCACAACGGTATTTTGACCAGGCATTGGCCGATGAGGCCACCAAAGATTCTTTATTGACTTTGGCCCTGAACGGTGCCGAGGGGAAATATGGCTTTTTGGATATCATTGAGGAATATAGTGGCACAAAAGCTGCCAATTTGGCCCAATACTCTGCAGGGATGGCCTACCTTCAAAAGCAACAGTATGACGAGGCAATCAAATATTTAGAAGATTTCACCTCTGATGATGATATTTTGGGTGCCATGGCAAAGGGGGCGATTGGCGATGCTTTCTCTCAATTGAACCAACCGGAAGAGGCACTTGAATACTATGAAAAGGCCCTTGGTCATAGTACCAATGACTTTACGACCCCCAAGTTTCTCAATAAGGCGGGTATCATAGCTTTGGAGCAGGGACAAAAAGACAAAGCATTATCCTATTTTGTGCGCATAAGGGATGAGTTTCCCAATTCACAAGAGGTGACCAATATCGATGTGTTTATCGGATTGGCCGAAAACTAGATTCCATGGCCACTGAGGGCAAAAATCTTTCTTCCTATAACAAAGACGAGCTTCATGATGCTTCTGAATTGCGTATAGGCCTTGTGGTCTCAGAATGGAATGGTGAGATCACGGAAGCCTTGTACCAAGGTGCCCGTGAAACGCTCATTGATTGTGGGGTTCTTGAGATAAACATCATTCGATGGAATGTTCCCGGTAGTTTCGAACTTACTTTTGGCTGCAAGAAGATGTTACGGTCACAACAAGTCGACGCCATTATAGCCATTGGCAGTGTAATTCGTGGCGAGACAAGTCATTTTGATTTTGTGTGCCAGGGGGTGAGTCAAGGCATAAAAGATTTGAACGTTCAATTCGATAAACCCACTATTTTCTGTGTACTGACCGATGATACCGAACAACAAGCGATTGACAGGAGCGGTGGCAAACATGGCAATAAAGGTGCTGAAGCCGCGATTGCGGCCATCAAAATGGCAACTTTGGGGCAGTAGTCAGAACGGTCAATAGTATCTATCAACCATAATTCAGTACCCTAAGATCCGATTCCGGACTGTTAACATTTTTTGGCAGAACACGGTCTTTGCATCCTTCGATTTTAAGTACCTTTGATATTTGCGAAAGGAGATGCCATGCGGAATTTTTTAAAGCTGAAAAAAAACAAATCCTTTGACTATAAACCTAGATATTACAAGGGTGAGGGCAATCCTTTTAAAATTGAACACAAACTCGATAAATTCAGAAGTACGGCGCATACGCAACGCGGATTGAAAAACAAGGTTACCTCTGCCTTCGAAGATCTGAAAACAGAGGGTGATAAGAACCTGAAGTTGCGTTTTTGGATTATTGTGGCCATCTTGGTCTTGATTTTCCTGTTTATCATTGACTTCGATTTATCTATATTTCTAAATCCCTAATGGCCGATATCGTACGACTTTTACCAGACCATGTTGCCAACCAAATTGCAGCGGGTGAAGTGGTACAACGACCAGCTTCGGTGGTCAAAGAATTGGTCGAGAATGCCATTGATGCCAAAGCTTCGGTGATTAAGCTCATTGTCAAAGAGGGGGGCAAATCACTGATACAAGTAGTCGATGATGGAGTGGGCATGAGTGTCACCGATGCCCGACTTTCGTTTGAACGGCACGCCACTTCAAAGATTACTTCAGCCGATGATCTGTTTGCTTTGCACACCAAGGGTTTTCGTGGTGAGGCCTTGGCCTCGATCGCGGCCATAGCACATGTCGATATGCTGACCAGAACCGCGAATGATGAGTTGGGCACTCAATTGCGCATTGAGGGCAGTAAGGTTGTTTCTCAAGAACCGGTGGCCACACCCAAAGGTACATCGGTGGCTGTGAAAAACCTGTTTTTCAATATCCCGGCGCGACGAAACTTTCTGAAATCAAATCAAGTGGAACTTCGACATATCACCGATGAATTTCATCGGGTCGCTTTGGCACATCCGATGATAGAATTCCATTTTTACAATAACGGTTCAGAGTTCTTCAATTTGCCCAAGACCAATTTGAGGCAGCGCATTGTACACGTCTTCGGATTGAAGATGAACGAGCGATTGGTGCCTGTCGATGAAGAGACCCAAGTGGCCAAGATTTCCGGATTCATCTGTAAGCCCGAATATGCCAAAAAGAGTAGGGGCGCACAGTTTTTCTTTGCCAATAACCGTTTTATCAAGAGTCCGTATCTGCACCATGCTGTGATAGCGGCTTTCGAAGGGCTTCTAAAGCCAGAAAGGGTACCCGGCTATTTTCTGTACTTAGAGGTGCCGCCCAACTCCATTGACATCAACATCCATCCGACAAAAACAGAGGTGAAATTTGATGATGAGAACACGTTATATGCCATTTTACGTTCAGCAATAAAACATGCCCTGGGCCAATTCAGTGTAGCTCCTGCACTTGATTTTGAACGTGACCCCAATCTTGACACACCTTATGCTTTTCAGCATAAAGGGGCTATTTTGCCCAAAGTGACGGTCGATGCCGATTTCAATCCTTTTCAAGAAAAACAAAAAGGTGGTGGCCAACAGACCTATCAAAAAGTGTCGACAAAAGGGTGGCAAAACCTGTACCCAGGTCTTGAGGGCATTGCCTCACAGAATTTTGAGCTCATATCACAAGAAACGACAAAGGAAGCTGAAGAACTGTTTGATGAACGAACAGAAAAAATTTCGTATGAAGTGGCCACCTTTCAGTACAAACGAAAGTACATTGTGACCACTATTAAATCGGGTATGTTGTTCATTGACCAGAATCGGGCACATCAAAGGGTTCTCTTTGAACAGTTTTTAAAGGAAATGACCGTAAATGAAGGCATCAGTCAGCAATTGCTCTTTCCGCTTAAGCTCGATTTTTCAAACGAGGAATTGCGTATTTTGAAAGAGATAAAGGGCAGTTTGAACACCATGGGCTTTTCATTCAAAGAAAGTGAAGATGGGGTCGTGGTCGTAGAAGGAATTCCTTTATCTGCCGAGCATGGCGATATTCAACGGCTCTTAAATGAGTTGATTTCAAATTATAGAGAGGATATTTCACAGGGCGAACTGTCACAGGCAGAGATTTTGGCAAGGACTTTGAGCAAGGCTTTGGCAGTAAAGAACGGAGAGGTGCTGGCCACCGAATCACAACTGGCATTGGTAAATGATCTGTTCAATTGTAAAGAACCGATGTTGAGTCCGTTTCAAAAAATGACCTATGTCACTATTTCTGAAGGTGATATCGAAAATAAATTCATATAAATGGGAGGATTGACCGAAGGTGTAAAACATTTGCTGATTATCAACGTACTGCTCTTTATTGGGGTATACCTGTATGGCGATCAGTTGTACGAATGGTTGGCCCTCTGGTTTTTTGAGCACCCCAACTTTAGATGGTGGCAAGTGGTCTCACATATGTTCATGCACGGGGGGGTGATGCACATAGTGTTCAATATGTATGCACTCTGGGCCTTTGGCACTCCTTTAGAACGTGTTTGGGGGCGAAACAAGTTTCTGTTCTTTTACTTTTCTGCCGGCTTTGGTGCGGCACTGTTGCATACAGGGGTCAATTATTATTTTGTCAATGAAGGATTAAACGCCATTATTGGTTCTGGTATTTCGGAAAAGGAAATTTTTGATATCGTATCGCAAGGAAAGTATAGTCCGAGCTGGTACAATATGGCATCAAAAGATACGATAGATAGTTTTTTAAGTGCGTTCAACACACCGGCTGTGGGCGCTTCAGGGGCTATTTATGGCATTTTGGTCGCTTTTGCCTTTATGTATTCAGAAGCCGAGCTCATGTTGATCTTTTTGCCCATACCCATTAAGGCCAAATATTTTGTTCCGCTATTGATTCTTGGCGACTTGATTTTTGGCTTCACCAATGTCAACACCGGAATTGCCCATTTCGCCCATGTGGGTGGCGCATTGGTCGGGTTTATCATCATGTGGTATTGGAAGAAAAACCAGTTTAACCAAAATCGTTGGGATCGCTAATGGCAACAGGTGGCATACGATATCATTATTCTAGGTTGAACATTGCCGAAAAACTCATTGTTCTGAATGTCTTGGTCTTTATTTTGGATGGACTATCGTTAGCACTAATGGGTAAATCAACGGTCAGTTGGTTTCAATTACCCAAAGAGTTCTTCGATTTTTTGGCAAAGCCTTGGGCATTGGTCACCTATTCTTTTTTTCATGGTGGGTTTTGGCATCTTTTCTGGAATATGCTCATGCTCTATTTTACTGGAAGAATCTTTCTGAACCTTTTCGATGCGAAGCGGTTTTTGACCGTCTATTTTCTTGGAGTGCTGGTAGGCGGATCGGTATTCTTGCTCAGCTACAACATCTTTCCGACCCTCATAGACCAGAATACTGCATTGATCGGTGCTTCTGCCGGAGTGACAGCGGTTTTGATCTTTATCTGTGCCTATATTCCCAATCAAGAGGTGCGCATCATATTTTTTAATGTAAAGCTTTGGTACGTTGGCGTTTTCTTTGTGTTGATCGATTTGTTACAGATACCTTATGGTGGTAATATAGGGGGGCGTTTGGCACATTTGGGTGGCGCATTGTTAGGGTACTTGTATGCACGCCAGCTGTTGAACGGCAATGACATCGGCGAAGGATTTTCAAAACTTCTTGATAGTATTGGCAATCTGTTCAGACCAAGGGAAAAGAGGGCCCCGATGAAAACTGTTTACAAGAAAAGCGGTACCGGCAAGCGAGGCTCGAAAACCGTTGATTACGACAAAGAGGCCAAACAGCGAAAAATTGATGCCATATTGGACAAGATCAGCAAATCAGGTTATGAAAGCCTATCACAAGCAGAAAAAGACTTTTTGTTCAAGGCCGGTAAAGAAGATTGATACGTGAAAAAATTATCAAAGTTTCAAAAGATCGTTTTGGTCGTAAACATTGTTTTTGCCTTTTTGCTGATGTTGGCTTTGCCATCAGGACATATTTCTTCTGCGAAAGTTCCTTTTTTTGCTTTTTTGGCCCTATTGGTACCTACGTTGGTGGCGATCAATATCGTATTTTTGGTTTTTTGGGCCTTATCTAAGAAAATACACCTTCTACTTTCTTTGTTGACACTCATTTTAAGTTACGCTTTGTTGGAACCATTCATAAAGTGGTCGAAGAATTCAAATGTAAATGGTGATCAGAACGATTTGCGAATAATGTCGTTCAATTCCAGATCGTTCGACCGTTGGGCAGAATATGACGGTGAATACGTAATAGGTGATGAAATAGTTGCGTTTGTAAAATCGCAATCTCCAGATATCGTTTGCTTTCAAGAGTTCTACTATAGATACCTTGAAGAGTTTGAAGAAGATTACCCCTATCAATATATGAGTTATGAGCCACAATTTACCAAATCGATTTTGGTCACCATATCAAGATACCCTTTGTTGAACTGTCAATCGATGCGATTCCCGAATACCGGTAATAATGGCGCTTACTGTGATGTTTTATTTACGAAAGATACACTCAGGGTCTATAATCTTCACATGCAATCGGCGCAAGTGATTCCGACTGCCGAGGCTATTTCGAACGAACCGTCTTCAAGGTTGTTCAAACGGCTATCATATACCTTTAAAAGGCAACAAGAACAGGCCGAGTTGGTACGTGACCATCGGACCAAGAATAGTTATAGGCAGATTATTTGTGGAGATTTTAACAACAATCAGTTTTCAAGCTCGTACCATACCGTTATTGGTGATGATTTTCAAGACACTTTTTTAGAAAAGGGCAATGGTTTTGGCCGAACCTATAGTCTATTTGGCATTCCGCAACGAATAGACTTCATACTTGCCGATGAGACCTTCGAGGTCATCGACCACCAAAACTTCGATGTTGAACTCTCAGATCATTATCCGATCATGGCCACCTTAAAATTGAAGGCGGAGTAATACACAATCAACAAAGTCCGCAAGAATGTGAATAAGAAAAGCCCATCCGAAGATGCGGGTTTTTGTATGCGCCAACAATAATGTGTAGAAACCAATGGCCAAATAGCCATGTAAAAAATGAAAACCTATACTACAGCGATCAGGGTCAAAAACAGGATTTGCCCATAAGTGATCGATATCGATGACCAGCCCTGATAACAAAATCACTATGGCCCAAAAGCGTTTCTTCGGATAACAGAGATATCCAATAAATATGGGCACCAAAAAGTGAATGCCATAATGGATGATGAACCTAAGCATCGAGAAAATCGAGTTTTTGTTGTCTTAGGTAATTAAGAGAATTCGTACCCTCGTTGAAGAGTAGGTCAAGAATGCTACAATTGGGCACAAAACCGTTACGATCTTCAAAGACTTGGCCATAAGGTCGCTGTTGCACATCAAACGTTCTTTTGGCGATGACCAAAAACCGACCATCGATTTCTTGGCTTGGCTCAACTTCATAGGTTTCCTTTTTTTGTGAGGGAAAATCCATGGCCAATAATGAACATATTGTTTCTATGGCCCTTAAATTGAAATCCAACAAAAAATCAAACCTTTCTTCGAATAGGGGAGCCAAAAGGTCTTCATAAAACTCAAAAAAGGGAGATGATCTGTAGGCCGTCTGTAACGTTTTGAAATGTAGTTTTTGCCAAGGATACGAATTGTCTAAACACACTTCCCGATATCTTTGTCTACCTTGATTTCCGCCAACATGTTTTATCGGTATGTTGAGCATTTGTCGCCCTTGGTCGGTACAGATATGGCAACGGTTTCTATAGGTTTGCTTTTGGTAGTTGTCACTTGTCTCCCAAATCACGTCTTTCTGTGCCATCACGGCAAATGTGGCGATGTTCGGAAAGTAGGTCGGGTGCAACAGAACTTTCAAGGGCCTATGTTTTTGATTTCCTACGTTTTCTAAAGAAATCAAAAATGAACCACCCCGCGAGGGCAAGCAAAAAGTACTTAAAATATGAAATAGGCTCGCCGTTGCCACCAACAGTGGTGAAAAAGCGTCCCCAGCGCGGTCTCCATTTAAAGAAGCCCTTGTCAAAATTGTCAAAGCTCATCCATATGAAAACAGGTTTGCCCACAATATGGTTTTCAGGCACGTAGCCCCATGCGCGACTATCTTCAGAATGATCGCGGTTGTCACCCATCATCCAATAATAGTTCTGCTTGAACGTATATGAATCTGCTTCCTTGCCGTTGATGAAAACTTGATTTCCCTTGACCAATACTTCGTTGTGCTCATAATCCCTGATGATTTTTTTGTAGAGCGGAATGGTCTTGTCATTAATGGCTACCGTGGTACCGGCCTCGGGAATATAGATCGGACCAAAATTATCGGTATTCCATTGGTAATACGGATTTTGTGGAAATACATTGTAGCCAGATTTTCCCTTTGGTTCAATTTGCATGACCACCGAATCGATGCTTGAATTTTTTTTGAGCTCCCTCACCATTTCATCCGTCATGTTGGCGATGCGCTGTTTTGGGGTCTCTTCCTTTAACGATAGTCTCAATTGGCGGATCAGTTCGGTGGGTAAGCCTTCTTCATCGGTAAAGATTTTGGCTTTGCCCGTTTCATCAGCACCAACTTGATAACCAAACCGGCGCAATGAGGTAACTTGACTTTGATCTATACTGGCCGGTACATAGAACCGGGTAAAACTATCGGCCCCGACCTCGTTCAGCAATCGGCTCGACACTCCCTTTTGGGAGTAGATGATTCGATTGTACATTTTTTTTGCCCTATCGGGAAGTTCAAGTGGCTTGCCATTGATATGAACGATTCCATCGATGATTTCGAGCGAATCGCCAGCTACACCAGTACATCTTTTTACATAGTTCGATTTTTTGTCGATAGGTTTTTCGACCGCTTCTTCTGCTTTGAAAAACACCCTTACGGTATCTGCGGGCCAACTGATGACCACTAAATCACTTCGTTTTACCTTTTGAAAACCAGGAAGCCTCATATAGGGCAATTGTGGCTTTCTTAAGTAAGAGCGAACACCCAAACCGGGCAGTGTATCATGTACCATGGGAGCGGCTATGGTGGTCATGGGTACCCGTGCCCCATAGTGCATCTTGCTGACAAACAAAAAATCTCCAACACGAAGCGTACGCTCTAGCGATCCGGTCGGAATCACATAGGGCTGAATGAAATAGGTATGTACAAAAGTTGCGGCGACGATGGCAAAAACGATTGAGCTCACCCATTCACCCAATCCGGTTCTGGGTTTCAAGCTACGATCTTGGATATATTGCACATCTTCAACATAGTTGAGATAATAGATGTAAAAACCAAGGGTCAGAATCACCAGCCAAGTATCCCAAATCTTGTTCTTGCCAAAACTTCGAATGGTCTCGACCCAGATTACGGGAAACATTAGCAGGTTGATGATGGGAATGAACAATAGAAGCACCCACCATTTGGGCCGTCTAATGATCTGCATCAAAACAATGCCGTTGTAAATGGGTATGGCAGCTTCCCATGCCTTACGGCCCGCCTTGATATACAGTTTCCAAGTTCCCAAAAAGTGAACGACCTGTATTACTAAGATGAAGATGATCCACTGAGTTCCGTTCATATGTAGTTTATTTTTAGACTATGTCAATGCTAAATTGTTACGTTCGCTGTCAAAGGTTTAGCACATCTTTCATGGAAAAAACGCCGGTTTTGTCTACCAACCATTCAGCGGCGATGATGGCGCCAAGTGCAAAACCCTGTCGGTTATGGGCAGTATGCTTTATCTCTATACTGTCAATGGCGCTATCATAGCTTACCAAGTGTGTGCCCGGTACCTCTCCTTCCCGTTTTGAACGAATGGGGATTTCGTTTTTGTTGCCTTCGTGCAAGGTCCAACCAGTGTAATCTGAATTGTGAACTACTCCCTTGGCCAAGGTAATGGCAGTACCACTGGGGGCATCCAATTTGTGTACATGGTGTATTTCTTCCATTGAAACCTTATATTCATCAAAGCCATTCATCATTTTTGCCAGTTTTTCGTTCAGTTCAAAAAAAAGATTGACACCAAGACTGAAATTACTGGCATAAATGAAGGCTCCTTTTTTCTCGTTGCAATACTCGGTTATTTCATCATATCTGTCAAGCCATCCTGTTGTGCCCGAAACAATGGGCACACCATGATCGATGCAGTTTCTGATATTGTCAAAAGCTGCGGTCGGCGTGCTGAAATCAATGGCACAGTCCATTTGGTCAAAGTCAATGTCTTGGGTACCAACATCCACTTTGGCGACAACCTGATGATTGCGCTGTGATGCCAATTGCGCTAGCATTTTACCCATTTTCCCATATCCGAACAAGCCAATTCTCATTATTCAAAATTTTATGGTCATGGCCAACCCATAATTGGGGCTGGAAGTTACGGGGTTCATGTTGAGATATGGTTTTATGTCAAACCCCAAGTTTTCATCTACGTTGTACTGTTTCAAATGGGCATCGACATTGGCATCAATGATATTCAACGCATAGAGTGCAATGGTGATGAGCAAAGCAAGGTCACGGTCTCGTTGAAAACGTTCTTGGGCATTTTCAAGGGCTTCGTCGGTGACATCGGGTGTGGTCTTGCCAGGGTCTGGTTCGCCCAAATCAAAGAACTCATCGATCAAACCTGCCCTTCGCTGTTTGAATGCGGTCCGGTATCGGTTGTATTCGGTGTTATTGATCGAATATACATAGATACCGGTGCCAAGTGCACCCCAGACGATCGGGGCTTTCCAATATCGCTTATTGTAAATCTGGCCCAGACCCGGTAGAATGGCAGAATAAAAGGCGGCCTTGCTTGGGGCCAAGGGGTTGATGGCCTTACGTTCAAATGTTGCCACTTCGACACTTACCCCTTCTTTCTTTAGCGCAGTGGTGAGTGAATCTTTGGTTTTTTCGGTTTGGGTTTCTGTTTCCTCTTGGGAAAAGACAAAATTTCCGAAAAGAATCAATAGGAATAGGATACCAAGGTTTCTAACCACCTGCCAATATTTTTTTTAGACGCTTGAACTCCTCCTTTGAATGAAAAGGGATGACTATTTTTCCTTTCCCTTTTGAGGAAGCAGTGATATTCACCTTTGTTTCGAGATAGTCTCTGATGTCATCGATGTTTTTAGAGACATAATCGGGGAGCTCTTTTTTTGGGGTCTTTTTTTTGGAAGGTCTTTTGCCGTTTATCGATTCTTGATATGATTTTACCAGTCTTTCAGTTTCCCTAACCGAAAGTGCATCGGCAACCACTTGTTCGTAAATGTCAATTTGGTCTTTAGACTTTTGAATATTGATCAGGGCCCTACCGTGACCCATGGTTATGAATCCATCGCGTATTCCCGTTTGAATGATGGGGTCAAGTTTCAGTAGTCTAAGGTAGTTTGAAATGGTCGAGCGTTTTTTGCCTACCCGTTCACTCAATTGCTCTTGGGTTACTTGAACCTCTTCAATCAACCTTTGATAAGAAAGTGCAATTTCTATCGGGTCAAGATCTTGTCGCTGAATGTTCTCGACCAAGGCCATTTCGAGCGATTCTTGATCATTTGCAATGCGGATATAAGCTGGGATTGTCTGCAACCCCACCAATTTCGAGGCACGATAACGACGTTCGCCTGAAACCAATTGATATTTGTCGAAGTCAAGCTTTCTTACGGTAATCGGCTGTATAATGCCCAATTCCCTTATACTACTGGCCAACTCTTTCAGTGCCTCATCGTTGAAGTTAGACCTTGGCTGAAACGGATTGACGGCAATGGAATCGACATCAAGCTCGACCACATTGCCGATAACCTTATCGGCATTCTTATCTTGTGCTGATTGAATATCGTTGTCAGGATCTTTTAAAAGGGCAGACAAGCCCCTGCCCAGTGCCTGTTTTTTGGTTGCTTTCGCCATCTAGACTTTCTCCTTGTTTTTTTTCAACAGTTCGTTGGCAAGATTCAGATAATTGGCCGCACCTTTGCTGCTGGCATCATATTTTATGATGCTTTCACCATAACTGGGTGCTTCGCTCAGTCTGACATTTCTTTGTATGATGGTATCGAAGACCATGTCACCGAAGTGCTTGCGTACTTCTTCGACCACTTGATTTGAAAGACGTAGCCTTGAGTCGTACATGGTTAGCAGCATACCCTCGATATCAAGGTCCATATTGTGTATTTTTTGTACACTTTTTACGGTATTGAGTAGCTTGCCAAGTCCCTCCAAGGCAAAATATTCGCATTGGATCGGAATCATCACAGAATCTGCCGCAGTAAGGGCATTAAGTGTTAAAAGGCCCAATGAGGGAGCACAATCGATCAATACATAATCATAGACCTGTTTCAACCCCTGAATGGCCTCTTTCATCATGTATTCACGATTGTCTTTGTCGACCAGTTCAATCTCGATGGCCACCAAGTCAATGTGCGCGGGAATCAAATCTACATTTGGCGAATCGGTCTCGATAATGACCTCACCCGCTGAAAACGTATGTTCAAGTAGTTGATACGTTCCCTTTTCTATACCCTCGACGTCGATACCAAGACCGGAAGTAGCATTTGCTTGGGGGTCTGCATCGATCAACAACACCTTTTTTTCCAAAACACCCAGTGAGGCAGCTAGGTTAACGGTGGTGGTCGTTTTGCCAACACCGCCTTTTTGGTTCGCGATAGCAATTATCTTGCCCATTTCGTCAGTAAGTTAGAGGCTAAAAATACGATTATTTGTGCTTGCAAAAAATGTATTTTGTTAACACAAAGTGAATAAGTGCCACTTGTCGCGTTAAAGTACGTTAAAGTATGCTTTTTCAGGTATTTTTTGAATTGAAAACCAAAATTTTGGCTGCCTGTGAAATGACTTTCTTATCTAATTATGCAGCTTTTACCGCTATTGATTCTTAAAAAGAAATTCAATAAACGAAGTCACTCTTTTGCCAGCCGTTCTTGCTCGATTTTTTCGGCCAGTCTTTTGGGCAGTATAGGCTCAATCAAGGTTTTTTCTCTTCTGGCCCCATGAAATGGCTTTTTTATCAGTTCTGATTTCATCTTATCATCAACATTCGGATATTTATTGGTGCCTACAAGCACCAGTTTGCCCGAATCGAAGAGTTGCTGTTCTTTATCAGCGCTTTCCGCAATCTTTTTCTGGATGGTTCTTGATTTTAGCTGGCTCAAGAAACCTCCTGCATCCTCCAATTGTTTAAAAAGGCCCAGCGCCTTTTCAGCCAATTGACTGGTCAGGCTTTCAATATAGTATGTACCTGTAGTGGCAGAGGCGGCACCATCGAAATAGCTTTCGTTTTTCAACACCAACAGTTGGTTACGGGCAATTCGTTCTGCAAATGCGTTGCCTTCATGGTAGAGAGCATCATAGGCCATATTACAAACGGTATCGGCACCCCCCAGTACGGCAGACATACATTCGGTAGTGGTACGCAAGATATTGACATTGTAATCGTAAAGTGTTTTGTTGCGTTCGCTGGGCACTGCCAAAATATGGCAACCACCTTCTAAACCGTATTCTTTGCCAAGCGTTTCCCATAATAATCGAAGCGCACGAAGTTTGGCAATTTCAAAGAAATAGTTGGGCCCAATGGCTACCTTGAAAACAAAAGATTTCCCACTAAGGTTCGCAATGACATCTTGTGAGTGGTTCAGGTATTCGTTTGCATGGGCCAGGCCATAGGCCAATTGCTGCACGATATTGGCACCTCCATTTTGATAGATGGTGGTATCAATACCAAAAAAAGACTGTTGTTCGCTGCTTTTGCCTTGATTTATTATTTCGTTGAGTATTTCAAGATCGTTCGAATCTTGATTGAACCAATTTCCTGATTTGGCCAAGTGTCCGATAGGATCGAGCAACACATACACTTCTGGTTTTCCGTCTAAAAAATCAAGAAGGCCGAGTACTGTGTTTTTGTCTAAAAATGTGAACTCAAAATATAGTGGTATGGTATTGAAATCTATTCCCGCAAATGCATCTTTCCAATCGATGGCACGATTTTCAATTTTAAACCATAAACTTTCGGCACCTTTTTTTATGGCATTAAGTGTCTTGTTCTTTGCATCAGCGGTTTCATCGAGGTTGATGCATTCAGCTATTTTGAACGAGGCAGGTGTTTTAAACATAAAACCGGGTGCGTTTTCTAGGTCTTCGGTATGGTAAAATGGTTTTACCTTAATTCCTTCCAACGATTCCCATACCAAGGCCTCATTATAATCGGCACCCTTCAGGTCAACTTGGATCTTTTGTTTCCATTTCTTGGTCGAGATTGGCTCAAACTCGCTAAAAAGTGATTTTTCTTCCATCACACCTCTATTTTTGGTTTTGTCTTTTTTTGTTTTTGAGGCTGTCCTCATATTCAATAAGAAAGATTTCTTCTTCCTTTTTTTTCATGTAGTATTTTTCTCGTGCATATTTCTCCAACTCATCTTCACTCGATAATTTTTTTAGTACTTCACGGTCTTTTTCAATCTCAGCCTGAAGAAATTCTTTCTGTTTTTCCAATTTCTTGATTTCTTGGTTCAATTCGCGATGGATCAAGAGTGAATTGGTATCAAAGAAGGCCATCCAAATCACAAAAATGGTCAAGACCAAAATGTACATGTTGGCAAATATTTTGAACCATTTTTTTTCTTTCAATTCCTTCCATCCCATGATCAAGCCAATTTATTGTTGATGATGGTGCGTACCATATCGACCGCGACCGTATTGTAATGGTTGTTCGGTATGATGAGATCGGCAAATTCTTTTGTGGGCTCTATGAACTCGTTATGCATGGGCTTTACAGCAGTCTGATAGCGGTGCAAAACTTTCTCTAAATCATGCCCCCTCTCTTTGATGTCACGCTGCAACCTTCTGATCAAACGCTCATCAGAATCGGCGTGTACATAAATCTTGATATCGAACATTTCCCTTAATTTGGGATTGCCCAGCACCAAGATACCTTCAACGATAACAACTTCTTTGGGCCTGGTGGCAACGGTTTCATGCAATCGGGTCTCCTCGACAAAAGAATATACCGGAATTTCGACCACATTTCCTTTTTTCAGCGCTGTAAGATGCTCGATGAGCAAATCAAAATCAATGGAATTCGGGTGGTCAAAGTTTACTTGCCCACGTTCTTCCTTGGTAAGGTGCGAAAGATCTTTGTAATACGAATCTTGCGAGATGACTACCACTTGGTTCTCGGGCAGCTCATCTACAATCTGCTTGACCACTGTGGTTTTGCCGCATCCGGTTCCTCCGGCAATGCCAATAACGAGCATAGCTGAAAATTTAACCCAAAAGTAACAAAATGCTGGTAGCTTACTTTGAAACTCTTTCTATATTACGATGCATAGGTATTATAAATTCTTTTCCTAAAACATGACAGAATTCATATTATGGTGAATATGGCCTATGTAGTTTTACGCCTCGTTTTATGATTGTATATTTAAGCGTCTACATTTTAAACTGATTTTATGGGAAAACCACACATGCTCAAGGTCAATGGCCAATACGAGTTTGAACTTTCAGAGAGTGACCTTTCTGAACTCGATATGGCCAAAACAGGTGACCGAACGTACCACTTGCTCCATCAGAACCAATCGTACCACCTCACAATTGAATCAGAAGATTTCGACACCAAAAATTATGGCATAAGGGTCAACGGCAGTAGCTACAACGTTACGGTCGAAACCCCGTTAAATGCCCTTATCAAAGACATGGGCTTTGCCCTAAATGCCGGTAATCGGGTCGCCAATATCGAGGCTCCCATGCCCGGACTGATCTTGGAAATTTCAGCAAAAGAGGGTGAAGAGGTCAAAGAGGGCGACAACTTGCTGATTTTGGAGGCCATGAAGATGGAAAATGTCATTACATCGCCCCGTGATGGAACCATTAAGAAAATAACGGTCAAAAAAGGGCAGGCAGTAGAGAAAAAACACATATTGATCACTTTTGAAGAATAATGCCATTATGGATAAAATTTTAGTAGCTAACAGAGGCGAAATTGCAATACGGGTGATGCGAACAGCAAAGAAAATGGGCATCAAAACCGTAGCTGTTTTTTCTGAGGCGGATAGAAATGCACCACATGTTCGATATGCTGACGAAGCGGTCTGTATCGGACCACCGCCTTCAAACCAATCATATCTACTCGGAGATAAGATCATCGAGATTTCAAAAGAGCTGGGTGTTGACGGTATACATCCCGGCTATGGATTTCTCAGTGAGAATGCAGAGTTTGCCGAGGCGGTAGAAAAGAACGGAATCACGTTCATCGGGCCAAAGTCGCACGCCATTCGGGTGATGGGAAGCAAATTGGCGGCAAAAGAGGCGGTAAAAAAATATGATATTCCCATGGTGCCCGGTATCGATGAGGCCATTACCGATGTCGACAAGGCCCACGAGATCGCCCGTGAAATAGGGTTTCCCGTATTGATCAAGGCATCTGCCGGTGGTGGCGGAAAGGGTATGCGCATCGTTGATCGTGAAGAAAACCTCGAATCGCAGATGACCCGTGCCATTAGTGAGGCCACTTCTGCTTTTGGTGATGGTTCGGTGTTCATTGAAAAATATGTCACCTCTCCCCGCCATATCGAAATTCAGGTAATGGCCGATACCCATGGCAATATCTTGCATTTCTTTGAACGGGAGTGTAGCATACAACGTCGCCACCAAAAAGTGGTCGAAGAGGCACCCTCATCGGTCTTGACCCCTGAACTGCGTCACAAAATGGGCGTTGCCGCCACCAAAGTGGCCGAAGCCTGTGATTATGTCGGGGCCGGTACCGTCGAGTTTTTGATGGATGCAGACCTCAATTTCTACTTCTTGGAAATGAATACGCGCTTGCAGGTCGAACATCCTGTTTCAGAATTGATTTCAGGGGTAGATCTTGTTGAATTGCAGATTAAGGTAGCCCGGGGAGAAAAATTGGACATCAAACAAGAAGACCTTACAATAAATGGCCATGCCATGGAGCTTCGGGTCTATGCTGAAGATCCATTGAACGATTTCTTGCCCAGTGTGGGTAAATTGGAAAAATACAGATTACCGGTGGGCGAGGGCATACGGGTCGATAATGGTTTTGAAGAGGGGATGGACATTCCCATATACTACGATCCCATGTTGGCCAAATTGGTTACCTACGGCAAAACCCGTGAAGAGTCCATTTCGCTTATGCTACAGGCCATTGAGGCCTATGAGGTCGTGGGCGTGCAGACAACGCTTCCGTTTGGCACGTTTGTGATGCAGCATGAGGCGTTTCGCTCAGGAAAGTTTGATACGCACTTTGTGAAAAATTACTATTCGCCCAGTGCCATCCAAAAAAATAATGAGCAAGATGCCAAAGTAGCGGCAATGATGGCCCTGAAAAAATATTTCGAAGATCGAAAACAACTACGAATTCCGACAAACTGAACTATATGGATCCCAAAATAAAGAAGTTACAAGACAGAGTTACCGAGGCCCATTTGGGCGGTGGTGAAAAGCGCATTGAAAAACAACACGCCAAAAAGAAATTGACGGCCCGTGAGCGGATCGATTACTTGTTGGATGAAGGCTCATTCGAAGAAATGGGTATCTTGGTGACCCACCGTACCACTGATTTCGGGATGGACAAGGAAATCTATTTCGGCGATGGTGTGGTCACGGGCTATGGTACAGTGAATGGCCGTTTGGTGTATGTGTATGCACAAGACTTTACCGTTTTTGGCGGGGCCTTGTCCGAGACCCATGCCGAAAAAATCTGTAAGGTGATGGATTTGGCCATGAAAGTGGGTGCGCCTGTTATTGGTTTGAACGACTCAGGTGGTGCACGTATTCAAGAAGGGGTAAAATCGTTGGGCGGTTATGCCGATATTTTTTATCGCAACGTACAGGCCTCGGGAGTGATTCCGCAGATTTCGGCGATCATGGGGCCATGTGCCGGTGGCGCGGTATACTCTCCGGCCATGACCGACTTTATCATTATGGTCGAACAGACCAGTTATATGTTCGTTACGGGGCCCAATGTGGTCAAAACGGTGACCAATGAAGAAGTAACTTCTGAAGAATTGGGCGGAGCCGGTACCCATGCCTCAAAATCTGGTGTTGCCCATAAGACCTCACCTAACGATGCCGCCTGTTTAGAAGATGTCAAAAAGCTTTTGGGGTATCTTCCACAGAACAATCAAGAAACCACCCAAAAACTTGACTATGAGCTGGGAGATGAGATTCGCGAACAATTGAGGGGCATTGTACCTGACAATCCCAACAAGCCTTATGATATGCATGATGTCATCGATGGTATCATTGATGAGGATTCTTTTTATGAAATCCATAAAGATTATGCGGAGAACATCATCGTGGGCTTTGCCAGGCTAGGAGGGCGAAGCATCGGTGTCATTGCCAACAACCCTATGTTCTTGGCCGGGGTTCTTGGTGTAAAGAGCTCGACCAAGGCAGCACGCTTTACACGGTTCTGTGATGCATTCAATATTCCACTTTTGGTATTGGTCGATGTACCTGGATTCTTGCCCGGTACCGACCAAGAATGGAACGGTATCATCAACCATGGGGCGAAACTGTTGTACGCCCTAAGTGAGGCTACTGTGCCTCGGGTGACGGTAATCACCCGAAAAGCGTATGGTGGAGCCTATGATGTGATGAACTCAAAACACATCGGTGCAGATTTCAACTATGCATGGCCTACTGCAGAGATTGCGGTAATGGGCGCCAAAGGGGCCAGTGAAATCATTTTTAGGCGAGAAATCGCAGCTGCTGACGATCCAGAGGCCAAGCTAAAAGAAAAAGAGGCTGAATATGCCGATAAATTTGCGAATCCGTATCGAGCGGCCAGACGCGGTTTTGTCGATGAGGTGATCTTACCGGAGAATACCCGCAGAAAACTGTTGAAGACCTTTGCCATGCTTGAAAATAAAGAGGTGGAAACTCCTTGGAAAAAGCACGGGAACATTCCATTATAATCGTCTCCTTCAGGAGACAGCCAAAGGCATTTCAAATTTCACGAAAGACGGAAGGGACGCGATATCGATCCCCTCCGTCTTTTAACATTTTTGTCAGTATCCACTGCCCCTGAAAGCATTGTATATGCTGTTAACAAAACTATCACACTAAAATAGTGACCAGTCCATTGGGTAGCTGTACTTTTGCGCTATGCAAAATTTTCAGGACAAACCTACCTTGTCAGCCGATAAGCCCAACTTTGAGTTTATAGCGTTAATGGCATCGTTGATGTCTATTGTGGCATTGGCCATTGATATGCTTTTGCCCGCAATACCCAATATCGGTGAAACCATTGGAAACACCAATCCCAAAGACAGCCAGTTGTTCGTCACCATGATTTTCTTGGGCCTTGGTCTGGGCCAACTCTTCTTTGGGCCCTTATCAGACCAGTATGGGCGAAAACCTATGGTCTATGCCGGGTTTGTGGTATTTGGCATCGCCAGCTTCATTTGTTTGTTGGCCCCAAACCTTGAGGTCATGGTAATGGGCAGAATTTTACAGGGCATAGGGCTTTCATCGCACAGAACCATTGCCATTTCCATCATTAGGGATATGTATAAGGGAGATTATATGGCCAGGGTCATGTCTTTTGTCACTGCGTTCTTCATTTTGGTACCTGTTGTGGCACCTGCCTTGGGCAAGGTGATTTTAGATAACTTCAATTGGCAGACTATTTTTTATATCCATCTTGTGCTGGCCGCTTTGCTTTGGATTTGGTTCTGGAAACGGCAAGTCGAGACGCTAAAGCCAGAATACAAGATCAAGTTTTCACTTAGCAGTTTTATTGAAGGTGCCCAAGAGATGTTCAGGTATTCAGAAACTGTGGCCTTTACCCTTATTTCAGGGTTGGTCACGGGTTCTTTTTTGGTGTACTTGAGTTCGGCACAACATATCTTTGAAGACCAATATGGTCTGCGGGATGCTTTTCCCTATTTGTTTGCCGCATTGGCGATTTCAATCGGTACTTCAACCTTCACGAATGGTACCATGGTACTGCGGTTTGGTATGCGAAACCTTTCTTTTGCGGCCACTTTGGCGTTTAGTTGCATAGCCTTGCTCTATGTATTGTTGTTTTGGAATACTCCCAATCCTAACGTCATGATTCTGGTGGCTTTTTTGTTCTTTCAATTTTTCTGTTTGGGCTTTATGTGGGGCAACTTTCGATCGATCGCCATGGAACCCATCGGGCATATTGCCGGCATTGGCGCGGCCATCAACGGTTTTATCTCAACAATAATTTCGGTGCCGATCGCTTCGTGGATAGGCTCATATTTAGAAGATACTGCTCTGCCATTGTTTGTCGGCCTTGCGATTTGTGGATTTCTTTCAGCGGGTATTATTCTGATTTCCCGTAGAAAAAAAAGAGTGGTAACCGTTTGAAATACTAAGGGGTAGGGTAGAAGATTTCTCCGCTGCACGAATCTTTTTTGGCCCCTGTGACCGAACTGAGCACATTGATGTGGTTTTCAATTCGTAGTACACCCATTAAGGCAAAGACCAGTGCCTCTTTGTATTCGATTATTTTTTTTGTTGGAATATGGACCTCACAATCTTCACCTAACTTTTGTTGCAGGGTTTCTACGAAGAAATCGTTCAGTGCCCCACCGCCGGTGACCAGCATATTGTTGTGGTTCAGTTCTTCTTCTTTTATGGCCAAGGCGATTTGCTCACAATTATGATGGATCACGGTATGCAGCAAATCTGCCGTTGAAGCATCTGTTTGGTCGATAAGGGGCACTACTTTTTCTGTAAACCATTCGTAACCCGTAGATTTAGGATAGGGAAGCTGGTAATATTCAAGTGAGTTCAATGCGTTCAACAACCCAGAAATGACAGCACCTGTTGCAGCGAGTTTACCGCCTTTATCGTATTTCACCCCAATTTTCTCTGTGAGATGGTTCAAGGGCATATTGGCCATACCAATGTCATAGGCAAAACGTTCGCTATGCTTTCTAAAGGAAATGTTGCTGATTCCACCCAAATTCAGACAAAGGTCATATTCAGATAAGAGCAGTTCATCGCCAATGGGCGCCAATGGCGCGCCCTGTCCGCCCAATTTCACATCCAAAGAACGAAAATCACAAACTACTTTTTCACCAGAGGTATTGGCCAGTTGTTGCCCATCGCCCAATTGAAAGGTGATGCCCTCCTCTGGCCTGTGATGTGAGGTATGGCCGTGGCTGGCTATGAAATCGATGGTCAACCCATATTTTTCAAGGAATAATTTGGCCTGCCGGCCCAACCAATCGCCATACTGTAAATGTAGTTCGGCATGTTCTTCTTCGGGTAGGTATATGGCATTCTTTAGCTTATCATATAGTGTTGAGTCATAGCCAATAGCCTCACATTCATTGAGCTCAAAGTGCCAGGCCTCATTTTCATTCCAGATGTGGCAGTGCGCCAGATCGAGTCCATCAAGCGATGTGCCCGACATCATGCCCAATACCTTGTACATTTTGCCCATGCCTATGATTTTAGGGTTACTGGAAGCTTTCCCTTCGCCTCGATCTTGCCCATGAAATGGTTTGCCGCGTTTTCTTGAAATGACCTAAAATCTTGATAGGCCACCACTACCGTTTTAGCTTGCTGCCAATCGATGAGGTTCAGCACAAACGGATTGCCAAAAAGATAGAGCACCGTATTTTTTTCTTTGAGCGTTTGGCCGATCAATTGCAACTCTGTGTCTGTAAGACCAAAATTGTCTTTGGGTTTTACCTGCTTGGGGAAGATGCCCAAAAGCGTGTTTGGGCCGTTGTTTGTACGATTGGAAAGCAATTCTGAAAACAACCCGTTCTGCTTGCCTATCTGTAAGTATTCAAAGCCATTGTTCCTGAATTCTTCAAGTTCAGAAAAGGTTCCCTTCAGCAACGAGAGGCTTTCTTTGGCCAGGTTTTGCATCAATTCTTCGTCTTGCTGTAGGTGACCATCTACCAATTCACTTGAAAGAGCCCTTTCTTTAAGTTTCCATAAGCGTTCAAAACTTTTTTCGATTTGTGCTGTCTTTCCTTTTTCCAAAATGTTACGGATTCCTTCTTCAACATGATCTGCAAAGCAGAGCACATCGTTTCCGGCTTCAAAGGCGGCACATTCCACTGTTCCCTTTCTATCGAACTTTTTTGAGACCGCGTGCATGTTTAGCGCATCGGAAATGATCAATCCGCTCCAACCCAATTTTTCCCTTAAAAAGTCGGTAATGATCGCTTTGGAAACGGAAGCCGATTCAGCTTTGCCATGACTCAATGCAGGTACCGCCAAATGCCCGACCATCACAGAATCTATGTTCTTTTTCATCAGTTCTGTGAAAGGATACAATTCGTTTTGTAGCAGTTCTGGTTCACTTTTCTCGATGGTGGGAAGCCCTAAATGTGAATCTACTGCGGTATCGCCATGGCCTGGAAAGTGTTTGATCGAATTCAAAACATCCATACTGTACATACCTTCTATGTATGCCCTGGCATATTCGATCACTTGTTTTTTGTCATCGCCAAAAGACCGATACCCGATCACCGGATTTTCAGGGTTCAAATTGATATCGACCACAGGGGAAAGATTCCAATGAATGCCTGCCTTTCGACAATCAAGGCCAATCTGTTTACCGACCTCGAATACGAGTTCTGCCTGATTTTGCATGGCGCCCAAGGTAATGGCGTAGGGATATTGCGGTGTATTTTCAATACGCATGGCCAAACCCCATTCTGCATCGATGGCGATCAACAATGGGTATTTGGCAGCTGCCCGATACCGTTTGATGAGTTCTTTGAGTCGGCCGAAACTGTTTTTGTTGTGGATTACTTCTTTCTTGCCCTCAAAATTGGTCGCAGCACTCGCACGACTATGAAAAAAGCAGATGCTTCCGATATGATGCTCTGAAATCAATTTTTCAAGTCGAAGCACTTCTTCTTCGCTATCATTGATAAAGGCGGCGGGCATGAACAATTGTCCTACTTTTTCTTTTATGGAAAGTCGTTGTGATACTTCGAAATAGGGTAACGGTCTAGTCATCGCTGTTTCCCTTTTTACCGTAATCTGCCGGATATTTTAAAAAGGGCAACAACAGCAGTGCAGGCAGTGCGGCAATAACCACCCAGACAAAGAAACCACTATAGCCCAGCCATTCTTGCATGAAACCACTTAACATGCCCGGTAACATCATGCCCAGGGCCATAAAACCTGTGGCAATGGCATAATGTGATGTTTTTGATTTACCCTCGGCAATATAGATGAGGTACATCAGAAAAGCGGCAAAGCCAAAGCCGTAACCGAATTTCTCAAATACTACCGTTGTGGTCACTGCCACAATACTTGTGGTTTTCGTAATGGCCAGAATGGCGTACAGTATATTGGGCACGTTCAGGGAAAGTATCATGGGCAGCATCCATTTTTTAAGTCCGTCACGTGAGATAAGAATGCCCCCTAGAATTCCACCTACCGAGAGCATGATGACCCCTACAGTGCCAAAAATGGTGCCCAATTGTTCTGTGGAATAACCCAGACCACCTTTCTCAAGGGGATCTAACAAAAAAGGAGCGGCCATTTTGACCAACTGTGATTCACCCAGCCGATAGGTGAGTATGAAAGCCAAGGCAATGCCAATGTTGGGTTTCTTGAAAAAGGAAACGAACACTTCAAGAAATCCTTTTGGTTTTTCGAGGGTAATATTGGCCGAAGATTCATATTTCGGAGTGGCAAAAAAGTTGGAAACCGTCAAGGCCAACATCAGAAAGGCCGTAGCGGTCATGGTTACACTCCAAGCCTTGGCGTTGTCGCCATAGTGGTTTTCGAGGAAGCCTGCCAAGATGACGATGAGCCCCTCACCAGTGACCATGGCCAAACGGTAAAAAGTGCTGCGGATGCCCACAAAAAACGATTGTTTTTTTTCGGTCAGGCCGATCATATAATATCCGTCCGAAGCAATGTCATTGGTTGCCGAGGCAAAAGCGGCCATCCAAAAACAGGCCAAAGTGGTGATGAAGAAAATATTGGTTGGCAAGGTCAGGCCCACCCCTAAAAGTGCGATGGAGATCAACAGTTGCATGACCAAGAACCAATTGCGCTTGGTGCTCTTTAAATCTACAAACGGACTCCAAAGCGGTTTTAAGACCCATGGCAGATACAGCCAACTGGTGTACAATCCGATGTCGGCATTGCTGATGCCCAGTTTTTTGTACATAATGACCGATACGGTGACCACGATAACGTATGGAAGCCCTTGTGTGAAATACAATAGCGGTACCCATGCCCATGCCCGTTTGTCTTTTTGGATTTCTGCCATTAGAGAAAGAAAGTGGTTTGGTTGTTGCGAATATCCATATTTTTCTAGGAAGTTAACTTTTTAAATGGTCAATCCTCCAAAGAGACCACCTCAAGATCACTTGAATTTCCGTATGCATCCATCAGGGCCACACCCAAATACTGTTTCGATTGTCTTCGGCCAAGTTCGAGCGTAAAACAACTTTCAGCATCATTGGCCACCATATATCCCTTTTTTAAGAGGGTTTTTGAGTGAACACCGGTGTTATCTTTTAAACTGTACAACGAGATAAAGCGCGGCACAGAATCAAAATGTGAAATACAGATCTCGATATTTGTATTGAATCGTTTGAGTGAAGCGATCGCCGGTTTCGGGAGGGTGCGCTTTTCTGATCGGGTCATGCTTGGGACCGCTGCGGGTTGCCCATAAAATTTTCTTTTAAGCTTTCTGGTCACATCTTCGTGACGGTCAATCAATGATTTCGCACTGAAGAAGACATTACCCTTTATCTCGGGCAGTGAACGGGCCAAGAGAAGTTGTTTGGGCAGCTCTCTTTTACGCTTCCATGCCTTATCGGGATTGTTTCGGATCTTATATGGGCCATTGCCCATATATAGATTGGCGTTCTCGCTCTTTTCTGCCCACCAGCGTGCAATGGTTTCATGTGATGCGGCAGGGTAGTGCATGCTCCAATAGGCTTGCGGCACAATATAATCCAGCCATCCTTTCTCCATCCAGAGCAAAGGGTCGGCATAAAGGTCTTCGTAGGTGGTCTGGCCCGCTTGGGTATCAGAGCCGCTGGGGTCGGTCGATTTATTTTTCCAAACTCCGAACGGACTAATTCCAAAGCGTACCCAAGGTTTTTTCTTCTCGATCATCAGGTGAATGTTCTTCACCAATGAATCCACATTGCTGCGACGCCAGTCTTCCAAATCTTGATCGGGCAATGCGTTTTCAATATAGGCCAGTGAGTCATTGAACGTTTCTCCCTCGATTTTATAGGGATAGAAATAATCGTCAAAGTGTACCCCATCGATATCATAATTGTTTACCACTTCTTCGACAGCTTCGGTAAGATGTTCCCACACTTCTGGGATACCCGGATTGTAGTAGTATTTCTTACCATATTTGAGCATCCAGTCACGGTGTTGGTAAAAGTCGTGGGTTTCGGCCAGTATGGTGGTGTCAAGGTCAAAGGTTGCCCGATATGGGTTCAACCATGCATGAAACTGCATGCCGCGTTCATGGGTCTTTTCGAGCATCCATTGTAGAGGGTCTTCAAATGCCGCCTTTGAACGCCCTTCGGTGCCGGTCAAAAAACGCGACCAAGGGGCCATTCTCGAAGGGTAAAAAGCATCGCCGGCGGTTCTGACCTGCACGATCAATGTATTGAAGTTGAGGTCATCGTAGAAGTCAAGAATCCGCAGAAAATCCTCTTTTTGTTTTTCTACGGAATCGTTTCCGTTTTTGGGCCAGTCGATATTGACCACGGTGGCCACCCATACACCCCTGAACTCATTTTTCGGATGCTTCACATATTTCATGCTTGCACACGAAGCAAATATGAGTATGAAAAGCACCGATAGTTTTTTGAACATTGAAAATGATGTCAGATAGTCTTTAAAAATAAAGTTTTTAAGTTTTAGAAATGATATCTCACAAATGCTTCCATGGCGGCATAATCGGCCAACCCTAATTTGTTGTACCATTGGGCGGTCTCTTTGTTTCGTTCTTCGGCACGCATCCAGAATTCCCTTGAATCATTTCCCTGAAACATCACTCCGTCTTTCTGTGATTGGTGGCAGAATATGGCATTCCTTTTTCTAAGCACTTGGTCTGGACTCATGGGAACCGCCATTTCAATTTGGTCAACGTCCCACTCATGCCAGGCCCCGCGGTAGAGCCATAACCAACAATCTTTCATGAAAGGCTCTTCTTTTAATCGTTTCACAGCTTCTAGAACCGCATCAAGACATACTTTGTGGGTACCATGTGGATCGGCAAGGTCACCGGCGGCATAGATTTGGTGCGGTTTTACCTTGGCAATGATTTCCATCATTATCTGAATGTCTTCTTCCGAAAGATTTTTCTTCTTGATGGTTCCGGTCTCATAGAACGGCAAATCAAGAAAATGGACGTTTGAATCGTCAAGCTTCAAATATCGCGTCGCACCATATGATTCGCCCCTTCTGATGTAACCCTTTAACTTTCTTACCTCAAGGGGATCTATACTGCTTTCCTTTTTGGCTTTTATGGCATCAATGACAGACTGTGCTTTTTTTGAAGGAGCGATGGTCTTGGCGATTTCAGCATACCGAAGTGCATCTTTATCAGAAACTGCGATATTGCCAGAGGTTTGATAGGCCACATGTACTTCATGGTCTTGTTGGACGAGCCTATCAAATGTCCCTCCCATTGAAATGACATCATCATCAGGGTGTGGACTAAAAATAATGACCCTCTTTTTTGCAGGTTCTGCCCGTTCTGGGCGTTTGGTGTCATCGGCATTGGGCTTGCCACCGGGCCAGCCGGTTATGGTATGTTGCAACCGGTTGAACATTCGAATATTGAGGTCATATGAGTCTTCTTGGGCCAATAGGCCAGACATACCGTTATCATTATAGTCTTTATCGGTTAATCGAAGGATAGATTTATCTGTTTGCCGACATAACCATACCACTGCTTTGGCCGTTAGGCTTTCTGTCCAATCCAATGACTCATCGACCAACCATGGGGTTTTGTTTCTTGTCAGTTCGCTGCCTGCCGCTTCATCTAGAACAAAAGTGCAATTATCATGTTCTTGCAGATAGGTTGCCGGTACTTCTGAAGATATTTCTCCCTCAATCGTCTTTTTGATGACTTCTGCCTTGTTTTGGCCCCATGCGAGCAATATAATTCTTCTGGCACTTCGAACGGTTGCGATACCCATTGTGATGGCCTTGCGCGGTACATTGTCGATGCCCAAAAATGTGGGCCCTGCATCAACACGGGTGATATGATCAAGGGTGATGACCCTTGTGCCAGAATTATAATGGGATCCAGGTTCGTTGAACCCAATGTGCCCGGTACGACCGATACCCAAAAGTTGAAAATCGATACCGCCTGCATCTTTTATTTTCTTTTCATAGGCTAGACAATATTCCTTGACGGATTCGGCTGATACCTTGCCATCGGGAATGTGGACATTTTCAGGCAAAATATCGACATGGTTGAACAAATGCTCGTGCATGAAATGAAAATAACTCTGACGGTTCTCTTTGTCCATCGGCAGATATTCATCAAGGTTGAAAGTGGTCACATTAGTGAAACTTAATCCTTCCTCTTTGTGCATGCGAACCAATTCTTCGTACACACGAATTGGGGAAGACCCTGTGGCCAGACCCAAAACACAGGTCTGTCCCTTAGATTTCTTCTCACGAATAAGGTCGGCGATTTCTTCTGCTACTTGAATGGAGGCCTCATTAGAGCTTTCAAAAATCACATTATGGACTTTTTCAAACCGTGTTTCTTCAAACTGGCCGGCGGGCTGGTATGAAATGTTTTTTTTCTTGGTATCTAGCATATTTCACAAAATTGGGTCATCTAATATGACATTGTTGGCAGCGATTGATTTTCTCGTGGCAAAAGTAAACAATAAAAATCCGATATTGCTGTTTTTTGCTTTTTTATTTGCTGTTTTATGCAATTAATAACAATTTTTTAACTTTAATGCAGGATAAAACAGCATCATTCTAAAATGACTATCTTTGCAGCATTTGTGATTTGCAACGAACAAAATGCTAAAGGAAGAGCGACAAAGAACCATTTTAAATGAGGTTGAACTGCACAATCGGGTATTGTTGACCGATATTGCCGAAAAATTGGATGTTTCAATAGATACGGTACGTCGTGATGTAAAGGAACTGGATGCTGACAACAGACTTAGAAAAGTGCACGGTGGTGCGGTTTCATTGGGTTTCGCCAATTATAGTCCCGCCCGAAACAATGTTTATGCGCTTGAACAAAAGATGGCAATTGCCGAAAAGGCCGTCAAATTGTTGAAAGACAATAGTGTTATTCTTATCGATGGTGGTACTACCTGTCTTGAACTGGCCAGAATATTGCCAGAAAAGCTATATTTGACCTGTTTTACGCTCAGTTTGCCCGTTGCTATGGAATTGCTGAACAAACCCAATGTAGAGACTGTCTTCATAGGGGGGGTACTGTCAAAAGATTCACAGATCGCCATTGGGGCCAATGCTGTTCATAATTTGTCACAGATCAAGGCAGATTATAGTTTTATAGGTACAGGTTATGTTGATGCCCAATTTGGTTTGACCGAATTTGATTGGGATATTGTCCAGACCAAAAAAGCAGTGATTCAGGCCTCAAAAAAAACGGTTTTGCTCTGTATTTCTGAAAAGCTGAATTCGCAGCACCGCTTTAAGACCTGTGAGTTGAATGCCATTGATACGATGGTTACCGAATTAGATGCCGATCATCCTTTATTGAATAATTTTAGAAATCAAGAAATACGTTTGCTGTAATATGCCCGACTATCACAAAATAACCGAAGAACCCTCTTTGTACAATGATCTGGAAAAAATGCCGACTGCCGAATTGCTCCGCAACATCAATGAGGAGGACAAGAAAGTGGCTTATGCCGTCGAAAAGGTAATCCCACAAATTACCGAACTTGTCGATGCCACGGCCAAACGTTTTCAAAAAAGGGGTCGTTTGTTTTACATTGGGGCAGGTACCAGCGGAAGACTGGGCATTTTGGATGCTTCTGAAATTCCCCCGACCTATGGTATGCCGCATGACAGGGTCATCGGTTTGATCGCAGGGGGTGACAGTGCCATACGTAAGGCTGTAGAATTCGCTGAAGATAACACCAAACAAGCTTGGAAAGACCTACAGCAATACGGCATCAATGAAAACGATGTGTTGGTGGGCATTGCGGCATCTGGTACCACGCCCTATGTATTGGGTGGTATCGAAGATGCAAAAAAGAATGGATTGTTTACCGCGGGCATTACCAACAACCCCGGTTCACCATTGGCCAAGCTATCAGATATTGCCATTGAAATTGAAGTAGGCCCTGAATTTGTCACGGGCAGTACCCGTATGAAAAGTGGTACCAGCCAAAAATTGGTGCTGAACATGATCTCAAGTGCTTTGATGATCAAAATCGGTAGGGTAAAGGGCAACAAAATGGTCGATATGCAGCTGAGCAACAACAAATTGGTCGATCGCGGTACCCGCTATTTGGTCGAGGCCCTCGGTATGGATTACGAAGAGGCCGAAAAAGCCCTAAAAAAATATGGTTCGGTCAGGGAAGCATTAAAAGAACTGCAATAAATGCCCGATTTTGAACAACGGCTAAAGGGCGGCCATCCCAACTCATTGGGAAATACCGTTGAACTCGTAGATGAGGTATTGGCAGATCACGGACTTTTTGACGAGCTGTTCCATTGTTATTTTTCTGAGGACGAGGTGGTGCGATTGCGGGTGTCAAATGCCATGAAACGCATCTGCAAAGCCAAAAAAGACTTGCTCTTGCCTTATTTGGATAGGTTTTTGGATGATATCGCCAACATTGATCAGGCCTCTACCCAATGGACATTGGCGCAACTTTTTTTGCTATTGGAAAATGATATGGCCAAAGCACAGATGGCCAAGGCCAAAACCCTATTGAAACATAACCTGGCCCATCACAATGATTGGATAGTGCTCAATCAAACCATGGATACCTTGGCAAAGTGGGCTAAAAAAGATGAAGAATTACAGAAATGGCTGATTCCTCATTTAGAGCGGTTAACAAACGATAACAGAAAATCGGTTTCCAAGAAAGCCCTTAAAGTTTTAGCTTCTGTTAGTCGGTAGTTTTTAGTCGTTAGCTTTTAGGCGTTAGGCGTTAGGCGTTAGGCGTTAGACTTTAGACTTTAGAAGTTAGACGTTAGGCGTTAGCTTTTAGTCGTTGGCTTTTAGCCATTAACCATTAACCATTAACCATTAACCATTAACTACCAACTACCAACCATCAATCTACTTTGGCTCCAACCGATAGATGCCCTTTCCCTCAATACCCACATAGATATAGCCATCAGGGGCTTGGCGAACGTTACGTAAACGACCCATACCATCCAACAGCTTTTCACGATAAGTAACCTTGTTGTTTTCGATTACCAAGCGTTCTAGGTACTGAAAGGCGAGCGAACCCGCCAAAAGATTGCCTTTCCAATCGGGGTATTTGTCAGAAGAGACAAAGGTCATGCCGCAGGGCCCTATGGAGGGTGTCCAATAATATACAGGTTGCTCCATACCGGGCCGAGAGGTTTCATCGGTGATTTTAGTGCCGCTGTAATTGATTCCGTACGTGATGACCGGCCAGCCATAATTTTTGCCCTTTTCGATGACATTGATCTCGTCACCACCTCTTGGGCCGTGTTCATGTTCCCAAATCTCGCCCGTTTCAGGGTGTTTGGTCAATCCCTGTGGATTTCGGTGTCCGTAGCTGTAAATGGCTGTTTTGGCTCCAGATTTGCCTATAAAAGGGTTGTCATCAGGTATGCGCCCATCATCATGTATGCGGTAGATTTTGCCACCGTCTAGGGTGATATCTTGCGGATTTTCATCCCGATTGCCCCTGTCACCTATTGAAAAGTAGAGATAACCCTCATTGTCAAACTCCAATCGTGAGCCAAAATGATGTCCACGGGTGGTATTGGGTACCGCTTTGTACAATATTTCCCTGTTTACAAGACGATTCTCGCTCAGTTTGGCGCGCATAATGGCCGTATTGGCCCCTTTGCCCTCTCCTTCTTTGGAGGAATAAGAGAAATAGATCCATCCATTATCGGCATAATCTGGATGTAGCTCTACATCCAAAAAACCGCCCTGCCCCTTATCGACAACTTCTGGAGGGTTACCGATATCAATCTTTTTTTCGTCTTTAAAAAGGATGAGTTCACCTGATTTTTCGGTGATCAAAATGCTTCCATCGGGTAAAAAGGCCATTCCCCATGGGTTTTTCAATCCATCGACCACCAATTTTGTTGTGAAGTTGATCTCTGTTGGAAGATTTATGCCCTTATCCGTCTTTTGCGCACATGACGTGGTGAGCATTACAACGAAAAAATAGAGATATAATGCACTTTTTTTCATAATTTCACGTTGAAAGTTATAATTATATAGATGAATTACGGTCTTGTGCCGAAGATAAAAAGAAAGTTGATATACGATTAGATAATTACGTTTAGAATATTTAAGGTCCCAAATCTGAGTATTCTTACCATAACATCACTTAACCTATGCTTCCCAGAAAAACCAGGCATTCTTACTATGCCCTGCTGTTGGTACTTGTATCAATAGTTTTTTCATCAGCAGTGGCAAAAACCAAAGTTTACAAGGTTCTGTCAGAGGTTGTGTCTTCATCAGCAGAAGTCATTTCTGAAGAAGATCATATTGCCGATCATGTAGAAAAGGCAGTTGTTCTTGGAGCTGAAAATATCGCCCCAAGTATGATGTTCATGACCATTATTCAGGGTGCCGATGAAGAGGTCGGCTGTAGTAATAATGGTTTTACCGTTGCCCGATTCAACCTTTGTGGTGACTCTGATGATAGAACGATTACCTTATCCGGTGGCCCTTATGGGTCGGTACAATGGCAGATTTTGGGCGGTTCTTGCTCGCCCGATATCAACGAAGACTGTCCGAATACCACCACCTCTTGCTACACTACGGTGGGCACCGCACAATCGTTTAACTTGGATGCCAGCACGATCCCTGCTGGTTCAGGTTCAGAATTTCGGGTGGTCGCTGACGGTCAACAGTACTTTTTCAAGGTAAAAAAGAGTACGATTACCCAAACTTACGTAAAACGTGACTATATCTGCGGTGTTGATGGCCGTATTCAGATTACAAACCTTTCAAGCGCCTACGAGTTCAGTATCGATGGGGGAAGTGGTTTTGGAGCTTGGCAGACCTCACCTATTTTTGATGGACTTGCTCCTGGAACCTATATCGTCAAAGCACGCTTGCAGAATACACCCAATACTTGTGAATACCCATACGAGCCCATCGTCATTGAACAATTGGATATCGGTATCGATGTCGAGTTTACCGATGCCCAATGTTTCGGTGATACGGGAAGCATAACTGTCACCGTCAATGACGTTCCTGGGCCGTATAAATATACCTTGCTCGATGAAAATGGGGTGCCCCAAGAGTTTACCACCTTTATCAGTACCAACCCCTATACCTTTAGCGCGGTTGGTTTTGGTACGTATAGCGTTCAGGTAGAGACCCAGCAATGTACAGGTGATCCGGGCAACGGAATTCCGCCCCCACAACAAAGTCTTGATATCAATGGCAACCCCATTGTTATTGGCGATGGTATTGTACCGTTGACCGCCTCAACAGAGGTAAACGAGAGTTTAAGTTCTGAACCGGGCTGTGGTTCGCCCAATGTTGACATCATTCTGAGAACCTCAGGGGGCACACCACCTTATACCTTTACGGTGAACGGCTCACCTGGCGGTACATTTAATCCACCACAGACCATCCATACCGTAAACACGGCGGACACCTACGATTTTGTGGTCACTGATGCCAATGGATGTACCATTACAGCCTCTGCAAATGTGCAAGAATTGACACCGCCAGATGTTACCGTTAGCGGTATTGACGGTACCTGTACCAATGGTGGTGCCCGATTGGATATCACAGTGGTCGATGCCAAAGGATATAACCTATCGTTCAGGGCCACACCGACCGATCCGTGGAGCACAGACCCATTGCTTTCGGTAGCGGCCGGAACCTACAATTCAATTCAGGTGCGCTATGAACAAGGAGGGTTCAGTTGTTTTATCACCTTGCCCGATTCGATCACGGTTACAGAAACAGGTGCGATCAATGGGGCAGATCCGACTTGGACCGATATGTCATGTAATGGTTCAGGTGGTATTGATAATGGTTCCATTACCTTTCCGGGAGCCTATTCGGGTGCTGGGGGAGGACCTTATGAATTCAGTATCAACGGTAGTGATTTCTTTTCGCAGCAAGTATTCAATAATTTACCTGCGGGAACCTATACGCCAGCGGTAAGAAACGCTTCAGGGTGTCGTCGTGACTTTACCGCCGTTACCATAGCAGGTGTAGATCCGCCCACTAATATTGACTTTGTGCAAAGCAATACCAATTGTGCGGCCAATACCTCTGATGTACAATTGACCGCTACGGCCAACTTTGCCATCGCTACTTACGAAGTAATAAGCCCGACATCGATCAATAATGGGGCCAATGACACCTTTATCGGTCTCACCAATAATATAAGCCATACTTTTCGAATCACAGATGTCAATGGCTGTATTTATGAAGAAAGCTTTACCCCGGCCGTAATCAGTACGATCAGGGCAAGGGTAAAATCAGGTGGCGATTTGAACGTGTGCACGGGCGCTAGTGACGGTAATGGTACATTCATTATTGACGGATTCGCAAACAATTATACCTACAACATCAATGGAGGTACTGAAAGTGCTCCTCAGAACGACGCTGAAGTGGATATAACCGGATTGGCAGTTGGTAGCTATACGATAACGGTTACCGATGCCGATACCGGTTGTCAAGATACCGCGACGTTGACCGTTCAAGAGCCAGCAACTCCCTTAAGTCTAACGCCTACGGTAACAGATATGAGCTGTGCCAACAACAATATTGGCCGCGTAGTGGCCAATGCTTCTGGTGGATTTGGGACCTACCGATATGAGTTGGATTGGCCAACCCCGCCTGGTATCACACAAGGACCAAAAAGCGGCAATGTGTTCGGTAATCTGACCGCTGAAGGTACCTATACCCTACGGGTCACTGATGCCGAAGGATGCACGGCGACGACAACATTTACCTTGAGTGTGGTCGATGCCCCCACCATCGCACTTGGTGCAGTAGATTATTGTTTCTCGCCAACCAATGATGGCTCGATAACGGTCAGCTCAACAGCAGGCACTGCACCCATCGGCACGCACCAATACCGTATCAATGGTGGAACATTGCAAGCAAGCCCTACGTTTGCAGGTCTTGTACCGGGTACGTATACAGTAGAAGTCGTTGATGGAAACAACTGTACAGACCAATTGCAGGTGACCATACCCCCACAGATACAGATCGACCTTGACTTGATTACCGAAATACCCTGTGGCGGCAATGGCGAGATGCAGATTACGGTAAGTGGCGGCGATATTTCCAACTTGGCCAGTACTTCATATACCATTTATTTGAACGGGGCACCGGTAGCCGGTCATATAGGTTTGCCATTGCCCTTGAATCCGTTCAACTATATTGTACCATTGGGTAGCGATGGCGACTATACGGTTGAGGTTACCGATAACAATGGTTGTACCAATACTTCGCCACCATTGACTTTTTCGCCCCCCGTAAGTATTTCGGCAACCGAAAATGTAGTAGGGCCGAGCTGTGGTGATGCCAGTAGTGGTTATGTTGAGATCGTACCCGATGTTACTTCGGGCACCCCACCTTTTCAAATAGCTTTTGCCCCAGGTGGAACCGGTTTGATCGACGACCCTTTCAACCCCGATCCCATGGGAGTGTATAATTATACCTCACAAACGATATATTCTGGACTTCCTGCGGGTACCTACGAATACATTGTCAAAGACGCCCGCAACTGTACCACGGGGGTACGAACGGTAACGATAAATCCTGATTTGACAAATCCGCCTGATGCAACAGTGGCCCCAATTGATGCCACATGTAGTGCTACAGTACTTTCAGGGGGTATAAGGATTACTGGAATCACCGATGGTGTTCCTGACTTTACCATTATCATTGAGGACAATTTTGGAAATGAGTTTGTACGTCGCGAAAATGTGACCTTGGCCGACTTGCCATTAGATATCATTGACCCATCATTGATCGAAGGCAATTATACGGTCATTACATTAGATTCAAGAGGCTGTATCGATCAAGATGCCGTTAGTATAAATTCGTCAGATTTGGATATCGTGCCCGATCCAACGACCCCGTTGGTGTGTGATCGGGGAAACCTGCCACAATGTGTTGATATTGTTGGGGGAGTGGGCCCCTTTGAGATTCGCTTGGTCACCGACCCGCCTTCCGCATTTGTTTCTCCCAATAGTGGTGCAAGAAGACATTGTTTCGCCAATTTGGTGCCTGGAGCAAGCTATACCGTCGAAGTATTCGACACAACCACCAATTGTACGGCCATCGAAACCATTGATATTCCAGACGGCCCAAATCCTCTAAATGTTGCCCTATCGATTGATAATGGCAATTGTAATGGGGAGGATGTTGAACTTGACTATACCATCACCGGCGCAACGGGCCCAACTTTTGACATTGAGATTCGTAATCTTGATACTGGGGCGGTCATTGTCTCAACCACTACAAGCAATACCACAGATACGTTCTTGGTGCCCCAAGGGCCATATGCGATTTCGGTCATTGACAATGGCAATGATTGTACGGGTGGTGATACCATTGAGGCCACGCTCAATATGCCACGGGTCGATGTCATTGATAACCAGAATGCCAATTGTAACGAATTGGGCCAATTGACCGTTCGCGGAAGTGGCGGTACACCATTCCCTCCAAGCGGACCGGGATCGCTTCCTGACGGATCTCCGTATGAGTATGCCTTTGTGAACTCTGGTTCGACACCTACCTACCCTGCAGACTATGGTACGGCCACCACTGTCTATTTGGCAGGTTCCTTAGCCCCTGGAACGGCATATGACATTTGGGTACGCGATTCACGTGGTTGTGAGTACATGACTTCGGCCACTATAGTACAGCTAGATCCCGATTTGCCCAATCCGATAATATCCGTAAACAATCAATGTGATGTGACGCCTCCTGTGGGCGGATTTCAGATTGACCTTGAAATGCCGGCCAATGTTGACAATCCGACGTTTACTTTAGGCGGCCAAACACAGACACCGGTTTATGACCCTAGCCTTCCTACCGTGGCTTCCTTCAATGTACCCAGTGTGGGCGTTTATGATGTATACGTAATCGATGCCAACGGATGCGATGTGACCACTACTGCCGAAGTATATCAATTATTGTCAGCATCAGGTGGTTTCTCGACCGATCCGACCTGCGAAGATGCCGATGGCACCATTACCATAAACGCAAATGGAGGTAGCGGTGATTTTACCTATCGTTTGACGGGCACGGATTTCAATGCTAATCCCGTAGATATCACCGACCCTAATGCTGACGGTATTTTTGAAAATATTGCTCCGGGCAACTATCAGGTACAGGTGACCGATAATCTGGTGACCGATGGCACCAACAACTGTACCACGACCGTAAGTAGCATCATTAGTACCGCTCCAGTACAACCGGTGATCGCCGATACGGGAGAATCAAATATTAGCTGTAATGCCGCCGATGATGGTAGCATTAATGTTGTTCTAAATCCAGGTACTGATATCGACGGTATTCAAGAGTTCAACCTTTATTCGGCCACCTTGCCGTTATCAGGAACCGAGACCCCAATAGCAACCAATGTGTCGGGATCTTTTGTCGGTTTGTCACCAGGAACCTATGTGGTTCAAGTGATCACCGATCGACTATGTACAGACGTGGCCGAGGTGACATTGACCGAACCACCGATTTTTGAGATAACGGCCTCTGACGAGACCCTTACCTGCGAAAATGGGACCAACCGTTTCAGCACAGCGACTATTTCGGCACAAATAGTGAGTGTGGGCAATGGTGGCCCCTATGGATACCGTATCGACCCCAATGACAGTTATCAAAGCAGTCCTGATTTTGACATCGTCGATAACGGTGCCGACCAAACAATAACCATATACGCCATTGATGCCAACGGA
Organism: Muricauda sp. SCSIO 65647; assembly: GCF_021534965.1. NCBI lineage: Bacteria > Pseudomonadati > Bacteroidota > Flavobacteriia > Flavobacteriales > Flavobacteriaceae > Allomuricauda > Allomuricauda sp. SCSIO 65647. The sequence goes on along the minus strand of NZ_CP091037.1, from coordinate 304,641 downwards.
TGTGAAGATGACGTTACGGTGACGGTTTTTGCACCTACTGATGTAGTTCCGGGCATTTCAACCTTGAACACATTGACCTGTGCCGATCCAGAACGTGTTGAAATTACCGTTACGGGCACTTCAGACTTTACGGTCATAACCTCTGGCCCCTCGGGAACTACGGTAAACAATGTAACCGTGACCGGTGGTTCGACGGCTACGGTCGAATTGCCAGATCCAGGCGATTATTTGATAGAGGTACAAGACGATGGCCCTAATGGATGTAGTTATCCCTTACCTAGCTATACGGTCAATGCTCCTGTTTATCCTACTGTAACGGTATCTGAGGCAAATCCCGCTCTATGTTATGGTGATGCCAATGGGGCCATGTTTATAGAAGTGACCGATTATAGCGGGGTGTACAATTATGAGGCGTTCTTGTTGGATGTAAATGGGAATAGGGTTTTACCGGCCCAGACAACTGGAAGTTTTGATACGGCCAATTTCCCAGATGTCAATGGAGATCATGCCAGAATAACAGGATTGGTAGGTGGAAATTATGAGGTGACGATAACCACATCGGCCAATCCCCAATGTCCGGGAACAAGTAACGTAACGACCGTGCGTGCACCAAATGGTCCTTTGGTTCCAGATGCAATCGAGATAGGCAACGTAAGCTGTAATGATAATAATGGGGTCATTGAAGCCAATCTGAATGGCGGTTGGGATTATGCCCCTTATGAATATCGATTGTTGTTTGATAGCGACAATGACAGCACTTATGAAACAGAAGTTCAGACTTGGGGCAACAACAATCGATTCGAAAACCTTTCCAGTGGAGATTACCGTGTAGAGTTCAGGGACGTAGAAGGGTGCTCCGTTACATACGATATTACATTAGATTCCATTGTTCCGATCCAGGCAGGAATTCGTGAGCCACAAGGCTTGGTATGCCCAGATGGCAACAATGCGGTGCTGGAAGCCTACGACCCGACCACGGGTGATGCCATTACGGCCATTGCGGGAGCGACCGGCGGTGTTCCTGGGGCAGGCTACAAATACCAGCTGATCTATTTGGGAAGCAATAACATTGCCGATGAGATTTCAAGAAGTGGCCTACAAGATTCACCAACATTCACAGGGGCCAGTGGTGGTTTTATCAGCCAGGGTTGGTATGCCATAGAAGTATCCTCAAGCTTTGGTTGTATAGGGGTGACCATTCCGTATTACGTGGATCCACCGCCACCGATCATTCCAAATTTGGTACAGGTACAAGCCCCGGGTTGTGGGGGCATGGGTGAGATGCGTTTGAGTATTGAGAATCCCGAACCCGGATTTGAATATGAATATAGACCAGTGGGTTCTCTGCCCTCAGATCCCTTTACCTCTATGGGTCTGGGCAACACAAGTGCATTGATCACTGGTGGCCCCGGTTTCTATCAATTTGAGGTACGAAAGGTGAATGCCACCAACACTTGTGGGGTGATCAATTCAAACGGACTAACGCTTGTTGATGCCCAGAATGTCGATTTGGTGGTCAATTTGCCCGATGACATTTCATGTGCCAATGAAACCGATGGTCGAATTGAATCATTCTCTTCAGGGGGTGTGGGCTTAAATACCTATACGTTGTACATTGGCGATCCCATTGATGCGTTCAGCCCGTCACCCACGGCGACCGTGATAGCATCAAATGATTTCGGAACCTTTGAAGGGCTTGACGAATCTCCTGATTATTATGTGGCCGTGACCAGTGGCACCACCTGTCAAGATATTGAGGGTCCGTTCGAAGTGGCCCGACCAGCACCTATCGTCTATACCGCAGCTGCGACCCCTGTCAGCTGTAGCGAAGAAGACGATGGTACCATAACCGTTGAGGTTACCAGTGGTGGAATCGGTTTGATACAGTTTGCCATTGGTCCGAATTTCAATGAGTTCTTCAGTGACCCGAGTACACCGGGTAGCTACACTTTTGAAGATTTGGAGGGAGATGTCAATGGTCGTGATTATACGATTTTGATACAAGATTCAGAAGGTTGCTCTGAAACGGCCGTCATTCAGGTTTTCGAACCTGAAGAAATAGCGATATCATCTGTAGAAACCCCAGAGATATGTCTGGGCTTTGCAGATGGTACGGTTCAGTTGACCGTTACTGGTGGAACACCTTTTGTTGATGGTATGGGCGTCGAGTACTACGAGGTCAGTATGAATTCTTCAGATGACGTAGATTTTGCCAGAAACGATAGTCTCTTCTTTGATAACCTATTGGGCGGTGAGAGCTATGCATTCTTTGTAAGGGATGCCAATGGCTGTTTGGCAAATATTGTCGTGCCCATTGAGATAGGGGTAGATATCAATGCCGAACCTGTGGTCGAGTATGGTTGTGAGGGAATTTTTCCAAATAGCACCACCACAATTGTTGAGCTGAACGGTAGCTCTTTCTCAGACGTTTTGTTCTCGTTGGATGTCGATGATGTCTCATTGGCCGACACACAGCGAACTTGGGCTGATTTGCCCCCAGGTGATCATACCGTATACCTGTACCACCCCAATGGGTGTACAACGTTCGTCGAGTTTACCATAGACGCCTATGAACCTTTGGTATTGGAAGCCATGAAGACCGGTCCAGACGAGATTACCGCTATCGCAACAGGTGGATTTGGCGATTACGAATTCTTTTTCGACGGTACATCGCAAGGCAGTGACAATATTTTCAATGTCAGTTATGATACGACCATCAATATTCGTGTTGAGGATTCCATGGGTTGCTATGCCCAGATTGTCTTCCCCTTTGATTTTGATGGAATGGTTGAGTTTCCGAATTTCTTTACCCCAGACGGTGACAATATGAATGACTCTTGGTTTCCTAGAAATAGAGAGTTTTTCCCAAACATTGAGGTCATCATCTATGACCGTTATGGCAGGGTAGTGGCTCGATTGGACCAGGTCAAGGAATGGGATGGCAATTACGATGGCAAACCATTGCCGACAGGTGATTACTGGTATGTCGTCAATGCCAATGACAATGAAAAGCAACAATATGTTGGGCACTTCACTCTTTACCGATAAAAGGGCACCCTTACCAATGACCGGGTAGTAGGGTTTGATTTTGGCGGTACATCCCAAATTGAGGTATTTGACAAAAATACTTGTAAGATTGTGATGAATTGACGATTTTAGGGCAGCGAAAATGTTTACCCTTTGAATAACTGGATTACCTGTTGCCAATGAATGACAAAAAAGATTCCCTCACGCCCACCTTTTTAGAATTCGAAGAGAAGCAAGATTTGGAACAATCTGTTTTTTGGTTAAACATGTATCTCAATGGTTTTCAAGAGGCTAAAAAGCCTTATAGAATTGATTACAATACCCTGTTGATGAGCTATCATTTGTGGAAGGGTGACGACCTTGACGAATTTTGCTTCGATCAGGCCAATAGCTACTTTTTGTTCAACCCTGAATATGATTCACGAGCAGCGCGTGAGGCGCTCTTCTTGGAGATACGCGAATTTTTGGCAGGATGCTAGATGTAAGGCTAGATAATTCAATTTAATTTATATTTTTGCAATCCCTTTTCGGGATGTGGCGCAGTCTGGTAGCGTACGCGCATGGGGTGCGCGTGGTCGCTGGTTCGAATCCAGTCATCCCGACAAGCTAAAGCGTTGAAGGTTTCCGTAGAAAGTATGCTTTCTTAAGGGAACCTTTCGCTTTAGATTAAATTAAAGCGCAGCTTTAATTTGCAACGACCCGTTCTGGATGCCCGAAGGGAATCCAGTCATCCCGACTTTTAACATTTTATTAACAAATTGAACACTGATAATTATCTGATTATCAGTGTTTTTTTTGTTTTTGTATTTCCCTAAAAAATAGCTGTTTTTTGTTAAAATGACTTCGAAAGGTTACCTATTCGGTTACCTGATTTTAGTTGCCCTCTTGAACCCCTGTGTTCATGAGTATTTCGAAATAAGATTCGAATCCAGTAGCGATGACTAACAAAAATCTAAATTGACTAATAAGTCCCAAAAAAGGTTCGTTTTACTGGGCCAACTGACTATGGGAGTCTCTCAAAAATATAGGTAAGATTTGGGTTGGAATCAAATTCATTCGGCTGGATAGGCTTAGGATCAGATAGGGCTTGAAATACAAATTGCAAACCCCTCTTTATCATTTTTAAAACTAGCGATTATTTTAAGACAATGGTTCCGGTCCATACATGATCAGTTCTTCCTGTCTGTAGTTTTATAAAGCTATCTGTCATTCCAGAACCCGTTGCCCCTTCAAAACGTCCACTGCCACCTACAATTTCAAAAGAGTCTTGAAACATTAAATCATAACCTTCCTTGGTGGATGGGATGATTTGTCCCTTAATTGGGCCAATATTTAGTCTGTCGCCGTTTTCCGTTTGGAAATAGGCAAAAGAAGAGGAGCGACCTTCTTCTGCAAAAAAGCTATGGTCTCCATACTCTCCCGTTACTACATTGTTACAGAACTGCGATATAAATATATAGTTGCCCAAAAGTGGATCGTCTACTCCTTCCCCTTGCTGCCCAACCATAATAATTGGAGGTTCGCCGCAACTGGTATCACCTTCGATTGGACCTCCCAATGAAAAAAACTCAAGACGGAAAGGAATCGGACGTGTTGCATTATCATCATCTTCAC